>CAKZLS010000537.1 GCA_937127205.1 uncultured Rhodospirillales bacterium | reverse complement strand
GGGGGTTCGCATCAACGACAAGCACATCGAGGTGATCGTGCGTCAGATGATGCGCCGAATCCGGGTGCGCGACGTCGGCGACACGATGTTCTTGGCATGGCGACCCATAGCGCTTCCGGTGATCTCACGCGTACCATTCATTATGAACAAGGGCCGATAACCCACGGAACTATTGTGATGTTTTTACGATCTCCGCTTAGGGCCGGGTGACCGTCTCGATGAATTCACAGGTCAACGGATATTCGTCCACGTCGAGCCACCGACCGACATCGCCCTCGACCGGCCGGAAGTGCAGGCGCTCCAGGGTTTGGCGGGCCGGTGCATTTCGCGCCGTCGGATGAAAATTCACCCATAGCCTTCGAACCGCCTCCCCGGTGTTGGCGCGCGTTATGTGATCGAACAGCGCCTGTTCGATGAACTTCCCCTGGACACGGCACGACAGCATGAACTCTTCCACCCGGATCTCCGCGGCGGCGCGCCTAAAAAATACCAGACCGACCGTGCCGTAGGATCCGTAGCGGTCGGAGCAACGCAGCACGGCGGTTTCCAGGGCATCGTCGGCGAGCACACGCCGCAGGTCGTCCCGCGTGTACTTGGTGCCGGAAAAGTTGAGTTGGTTGGTTCGTTGTGCCAGTTCCGCGACCCGCTCGAAGTCTTCGGAGCGGTACGGTCCGATTTCGAGCTCGATCCGCGACGACGCGAGAAACCCCATGTAGTCGGTTTCGGAATCCAACCGATCGCGCTCGCGGACGATGGCATCACGATAGTAGGATCGACGGTTGCCGGCATCGGCACTGCCGCCGCCCCGGAAACGGGGATCATCCAGCAGCCGGCTCAAATCTCCCGTGGCATCGACACAGGCGACCCCCGGCAGCTGGCGCGCCACCTCATCGCGCTCGAAGCCGCTGTCGTCGACGAATGCAAAGGTATCCAGCCCGATGTTCAAGGCCGCGGCGATCCGCTCGAGGCTCTCGCTCTTCGGTCCCCAGCCGAACTGCGGATGCAGAAAATAATCGGCGATGTTCAAGTCCTCCAGCTTCGCCAGGGCGAGGTCCGGATCGTTCTTGCTGGCAATGCTGACGAGAATACCGCGGCGGTCCAGCGCCTCGATCAAGCGGACCGCATCATCGCGCGGCCGGACCTCTTGGTCCTCGAGAAGCACGCCGTCCCATAGCGTATCGTCCAGATCGAAAGCGACACATTTTATTCTATGATCAACGGATTTCGGCGCCTTACTCTCCCGGTAAACGATGAAATCAAGGGTCAGGAAGACCAGGGTGACCCGGTCCTCGCCCTCGGGCGCGACGGTCATCTTGAACGGCAAACCGGACTCGGTGATGGCCTTGAACAGGGACCGATCGAAGGGGTGGCCGGAGTATCCGCTCGGCAGAGCCACCGACGCTGCGAACGGCGGCGCCACCCGGGCAGCGTCGAGGGCCGGATCATACAGGTCCTCACCCACCCGCATCTCCAGGAGCACCGTCACCGGCTGCGGCGAGGGGTTGTAAACCTCCATCAAGAACGCGTCCGGTCCGCGCCCGCCGGCTTTTCGCCGGTGGAGCCGGCGGACCTGGTTGTCCACATCCGGGCCCGCCTCTTTCCATCGCGGATTGCCGGTGATGTTGAACAGAAACCTCCCGGCGGCGCCCGTCACTCGCAAGCGCCATCCGGTCAACCGCTCCTTCCACAGCAGTTTCGCCAGCGGTTCCATGCGGGTATTGCCGTTGGCCTTGAGCCGCCCCCAGGTCTTGAACGTCACCTCGGCGCCTGCCCCCCTTAGCGAGGGAAACGCCCGGTTGCGGCGAATACCGTAGTCAAACCGCCGGCAGCGACCGTCCGACCGAGGCTCGTAAAGGTCACAGGTGACGTAGCACTGCGGTGCCGCGCACTCGATGCAGTGTTCGCCCCAGAACAGCATGGACATGGCCGCCACCTCGGAACGCCGCACGCAGGCGATATCAGGGGAGTTATGGGGATTGGGGATCAGAAGGTCCCGGTGCGCCCGCCTGTCGTACTTGTCGAACTCGAACATCCCGCCTGCCGATCCGTGGTCCTTGCAGCCCGCTTTGCATTCACCGCTAATTTCGGCGTCCGGATGCGCAATGGCAATCCCCCGGACCGGGCCATGGCGCGACGAGGACGCACTTGTTGCCCCGAATCAGGCTCCAGAATGTTCAGCCGCATAGAGACTGCACACTTTAACAAAACGTGTTAAATTATTGAATTTAAATTATATTATTCTTTTGTTAACGGAGCAATCGCTAGCATCACACCCGTATTGCGGCACCGGCGGGCCGTTGACACCGGCGGCATTGGTGTTTGGAGAAAACGGGAATGATCGTGATGAAACGAACGGTTCGAGCCTGCCTATGCGCCGGATTTCTAATTGGGCTCGCCATGAGTGCATCCGCTAAGGCGCGGGCTGCTGGTACACCCGTAGTGACCAACGCCGCCTTGTTTTCCAACTGGTCGTCGCCGACCACGGGATCATCGCCGAGGACGCGGCGTTCGATCCGCTGAGCCTCAGCCTCTGCACGACCGCCGCGTGCACCGACGAACAGACCATCATCTCCGGCTTTGCCGCCGCAGCCCAGTCCGACATCCTCTCCCGCCCCGACTTCGTTCGAAAAGACAGCAGCAACCCGGCTAAAATGGACCAAGTGTACCTGTTTCTGTTCAGTGGCGATCCCATTAACGCCTAGACCGCCGTCGCCGAAATCGGCAATCCTGGCGGCTCCAAGCTGGAGGTGGACTTCATCGGCACCGGTACCTTTGTTCCGCTTCCCGGCGCCGTCTGGTTATTCGGCACGGGCTTGATCGCCCTGGCGGGCGTCGCGCGTCGCAAGCGCGCCGCCGCAGGGTAGCGTCGTCAGGCGAATCAAGTGCCGGAGTGATGGGGCCGCAACGACACTACAATTCCCCCTCGCTCGCGAGGCCTCGTTTTCGGGGCCTCTTTTTTTTGAGAAACGGATACCGTCCAAGGCAGCAAAACACTAATGGTTAAGGGGTTTTTCATTGCTTGAATGCGTGGTTTGCGGTAGTGCTCGCCGAAGAGGTTCGCCGGGAGCGTGTTAGCCATAGGCGCAATGAAAAAGATTGCCTGAGGGGAGAACCATGAGCCGGGATCGAGGTCATCGCCGGCTGTTGATCTACA
>CAKZLS010000536.1 GCA_937127205.1 uncultured Rhodospirillales bacterium | reverse complement strand
TTTAGAAAGCCGGCGTGCCGCAACTCGCCCGAGCTTATGCCCGGAGCCAGGTCGAGCATCGCGATCTTCGGCTCGATGCCCATTTGGGTAGCCTTGACCCGGGCGTACTGCCCGACCAACCGACCGGCGGCCTCGTTGTCGGTGGCGAAAAAGGCGTCTACTGCATCCAACGGATCGACCGGTGTATCCACGGCGATGACAAGCACACCCTGTTCCCGTGCCGCCTCGATGGCCGGCAACAGTTCCGTCGAACTGGTCGGAGCTATGAGTATGCCTTTGGCACCCTTGGCGACCATTTCCTCCAGCGCGCGCTTCTGGCTGTCGACATCCACATCGCTCGTACCGGTCGCCGTGAGCAGCGTGACGTCGTTGTCTTTTGCCGTGGCCTCGGCCACTTCACGCATGGTCACCCAGTACGGGTTCACTTCCTGCTTGGTAATCAGCCCGATCGTCACGTCCGGTTCTTCCGAGCATGCGCCGAGTGTGATCACGAGCCCTGCCAGCAACAACGATCCAGCCAGCCGCCGCACGTTTGACGTGATGCCCATCATGACATTCCTCCTTCCGATGCCGGAAGCGCCTCATCGGATATCGCAGGACGCGTGTTCCTGAGATCGAAAAGGGCATAGGCGCCAACCAGAGCGAGGCAGACGCCCGGTACCACATAGCCCATTGCAGGCCCTACTTCGTCCATCACCGCGGCGTGCGCCATGGGCATGATGGCGCCGCCAAGAATGGCCATGACGAGACCGGCCGAACCGAATTTTGCGTCCTCGCCGGTTCCCTGCAAAGCCAAGCCATAGATCGTGGGGAACATCAAGGAAAGCGACGCGGACGCTGAAACGACCGCTATCAGCCCGAGCGTGTTGAGAGAGACCATTGCGGTGACACAACACAACACGCCAAACATCGCCATGATGAGCAGCAAAAGCGACGGCCGGATGATGCCGAGCAACCACGTCATGAGAAAGCGGGAGAACAAAAAGATGATGAGGCTAGCCTGAAGCCACCAGCCGGAACTCTCGGGCGAAACACCCACCACGTCCTGGGCATAAAGGATCGTGAAGGTCCACACGCAGGTCTGGGCCGCGACGTTGAAGAACTGGGCCATCACCCCAAAGCGGTAGTGCCGGTTCTTCCACAGCCGTGCCGCGACGTTGCCCGAGGGGATATCCTCACCAATCGCGGCCGCCGGTTTCGGCAATTCGAACTTCCGGAAGAAGATCAGCAGCCAGATCGCGACCAGCACCAAGGCAATTCCAAGATAGGGCTTGAGTACCAGCGCCAGATCCGCCTCCTGACTGGCGAGCAACTGCGAGTCACTCATGATCGCCTTGCTTGCTTCGGGCGTAAGCGCGGGCAGAATGAATATCGCCCCCAACAGGACGCCAATATTAGCGCCAATGGGGTTGAACGACTGGGCGAGATTGAGCCGCCGCGTTGCCGTCGATTCTTTGCCCATGGCAATAACAAACGGATTGGCGGATGTCTCAAGAATGGAAAGCCCGGCGGCAAGGGCGAACAGGGCGAGCAAAAACATCTCGTAGACCAGCAACTGACTCGCCGGCAGAAACATCAGACCCCCGACAGCGGCCAGACCCAACCCAACCAGCACGCCGGTCTTGTAGCCGTAGTGTTTGTTTATAAATCCCGCCGGAAGGGCCAGCAAAAAATAAGCCCCGTAATAGGCGAACTGAACCAGCGAAGACTGGAAGTTCGACATGTCGAAGATGCCACGGAACACGCCGACCAGGATGTCGGTGAGATTCGCCGCCGCGCCCCAGGCCGTGAAGCACAGCACCAGCAGGATGAAGGGAATTCGCAGGTCCTTCGGCACGAATCCTTCAGAACCGGTCGACTTGTTGTCCGTGACCACTGCCATCGAAGACCTCCTTCGGTGTGTTCATGTTCTTTTTCCGTTCCGCAATCTGTGCGGGAAACACAAACCAGCGAAATGCATCCGATGCCCTATGCGTCCATTGGGCTCCTGTGCGTCGCCAAAAACTCTTCCACCTGTTGCCGCGTCGGCAGCGACGGGATCGCGCCGCGGGCCGTGGTTGTCAGCGCGCCGACCGCGTTGGCAAAGCGGCAGACCTCTTTCATCATGGGCTCGTTTCCGATGGCCTTGGGCTGGCTCAACAGGCCGGCGAGAAGACCCGCGGTAAACGCATCCCCGGCGCCGGTCGCGTCGACCGCCTTCACCTTGACGCTGGGCACGCTGCCCATAAAGTCGCTGGTGATGTAAATGGAACCCTTGCCGCCGGCGGTGACGATCATCAGCTTGGTGCGTTCGGTCCATAATCGATCCCGTGCCCGCCCCGGCTCGCTGGCGCCGGTGAGAAAGAACAATTCGTCCTCGCTGATTTTGACGATGTCGGCCTTAGCCAAGCCCGCTTCGATCCCTTCGCGCGCGGCGTCCGCGTCATTCCAAAAGGCGAGGCGCAAGTTGGGATCGTACGAGATCATCGCGCCGGCTTCCCGGGCCGCGTCGGCGGCGTAGAGCGTTGCCGCGCGCGCGGGCTCCATCGACAGGCTGATGGAGCCGAAGTGCAGCAGTTTGCAGCGGCCGATCGCGCTCAGGTCGACATCGGCAGGGGAGAGCGTCTTGTCGGCGCTGGGATTGCCGAAGAAGAAAAAATCGCGATCACCGTCCGCGCGGAGCGCGACGAAGGCCAATGCGGTGGGCGCATCGCGCGTGGGCAGCAGGGTGCTGGTGTCGACACCGTCGGCCTCGAGGGTGCGGGCCAGGAAACGCCCGAACGGGTCGACGCCCACCTTGCCCATGAAGCCGCTGCTAACGCCGAGCCGTTTAAGCCCGACCGCCACATTCGCCGGCGCGCCCCCCGCCGCTTTCTTAAAGGCGGAGGCCTCGATCAGGTCCTTGCCAGTTTCAGTTGGTACGAAGTCAACCAGAAGTTCGCCCAAACAAATGGCGTCCGTCATGATGCCCTCCCGAGTCGTCGCCGATCGTTTGCCCGTATTTTTGGTTTGCCTCTTGGACGTTCATTTCCATTAGATTACGGTAATCTTTCTTCGTAAGCCACCGAATAGCAACGGTTATTGACGAAGACCCGTACAACGGAGGAGTGGAACGAAAGGGACAGAATCGTTTGATAAGTCTCCTTCTGGACCGTGGGCTTCGAGTTGCATGGTATTCTCGTCCGTGGGTGTGAATAGCAAGCGGAATGGCGCCAGTTCGAACAACCGCGCAATTCCATGTAAAATCTACGTAGCCAAGCTGAATCGGCGTGTTCTGACCTCGGAATTCGATGAAAATCTACTGTACATGGGGTTGATATGGAAAAAGTTGTTATGACCCCCCCGGCCTCGTCCGACTAGGGCGATCCGATCAGCCGACCGTTCACCTTATAGGTCGGTGGGAATAGGCGGGTGGGATCGGTGATGAGGGTTGGATTTTGGCGCGCCTCGGATTATGTCTGACAATCATGCACACACCTTCGCAAACGCGACCCGTCACAAGGATAGCCCGATGACGGAGATCGCACGCCCCGATACCGAGCGGCAGCTGCGGATCATAGCCTATTGGCTGTTGGGGGTGGCCGCCATGGTGTTCATGATGGTGGTGATCGGCGGGGTGACCCGGCTGACCGAGTCGGGGCTCTCCATGGTGCACTGGCGCCCGGTGACCGGATGGCTGCCGCCGTTGACCGAGGCGCGTTGGGAAGAGGTGTTCGCGGCCTACCGGACCTCTCCGGAGTACAGAGAAGTCAACGCCGGCATGACCTTGGCCGAGTTCAAAGGAATTTTCTGGCTGGAGTATATCCATCGGCTATGGGGCCGGTTGATGGGGATCGCCTTCTTCGTGCCGTTCGTCACGTTTCTGATGATGAAATGGGTGGACAGGCGCCTTGCGGTCAAACTGCTCATCATGTTCGTTCTCGGCGGGCTGCAGGGCGTTCTCGGGTGGTACATGGTCAAGAGCGGCCTCGTCGACCGTCCCGACGTCAGTCAGTACCGGCTTACCGCCCATCTCGGCGCGGCGCTGTTGATCTATGGCTACATCCTATGGGTCGCCTGGGGATTGCTGTTTCCGAAGCCCCATGACGCCGCCGGCGGGCTCGGTTGGCGGTTCGCCGCATCGCTTTGCGCGATGATCGCCCTCACCATCCTATCGGGCGGTTTTGTCGCCGGACTGAATGCCGGCTTTGCCTACAACACGTTCCCGCTGATGGACGGGGAACTGATCCCGGAGCATCTGTTCGCCCTGTCGCCCCTGGCGATCAATTTTTTCGAGGATGTGACCACCGTTCAGTTCACCCACCGGGTCCTCGCCATAACCACGTTCGCGATGGTGGTAGTGTTCTGGCTGGTTGTGCGCGGTAGCGGCTGCGATAAGTCGGTTCGCCACGCATCCCACCTGCTGCTGGGGATCGCCGCACTTCAAGTTACGCTCGGGATTTCCACCCTTGTGTTGTACGTCCCGTTGCCGCTGGCCGCGGCCCATCAGGCGGTGGCGGTGCTGTTGCTGACAGCGGGCTTGTGGACGGCGTTTCAGCTGCGGCCGTCGCGGCAAGGGCGGGCGGCGATCGCTGCCGGCATGGGGATTGTAACAAAATAGAGCGTCGCTTCCGATAGTGTCGAGCATACTGTACGGTGGTCGACGCCCATTTCCGCATCTGGGGGTTCTCTTTTTGCGGGAGTTCAGACATTGTTTGCACACAGTCGTCGAGTGCCTATATTTGGGGTTGTGGGCTGAGCACAAGAAGAAGCCGGAATCGGCTTTGACGCTGGGTCGGGAGATGAGGTTTTGGTAATTCGTTGGAGAAAAGCGAAAACCGCGCTCGCCGTGGCGATTGCCGTGGTGCTCGGTTTGAATCTGGTTCAGGCACTGCATGGATGCAGTGGCGACAGTCCGACCATGGGCCGGTTCGCCGAAGCCGTGGGGATGGATCCGTATTCATTGAACGAGGACGGGTCCAGGGAACTGGCGCGGTTCAATGCCGTGTTTACAACCTACGCTTCGGATCCGGAAAACACCCGCCAGCTGAAGCATTTCCGGGACGCCTACAAGCGCGTCCGCTCCGCCTATGTGCACCCGCGGACCGACGGCGAACTGATGGATGCGGCGATCGAGGGCGTCGAGGAGGACAATCCGGAGCCCCGATCCGTGCCGGCGGACGAGCTGGTGGAAAAGGCGCTGGATTCCATGACCGCGTCACTCGACCCTCATTCCGCCTATCTCAATCCCGAAGAGTACCGGGAAATGAACCTGGTGATGTCCGGACAGTTCGGCGGGCTGGGCATCAAGGTGATGCAGGAAGAGAAGCTGATCAAGGTGATCTCGCCCATCGAGGGGACGCCGGCGGACCGCGCCGGTCTGAAACCCGGGGACCTGATCACCCATATCGACGGCAACCCGGTGCGGGATATGAGCCTGAGAGAGGCCGTCTATGCCATGCGCGGCGAGCCCGGAACCAATATCCGCCTGACCATCGCGCGGGCCGAGGACGCGCCGTTCGACGTGGCCATCACCCGGGCCATCGTCACCGTTCGGCCGGTGAATTGGCGGGTGGAAGACGATATCGGCTATCTGCGGATCGTCAGCTTCAACGAGAAGGTGGAAGATGACGTGGCCGACGCCATGAGCGAAATGCGCGAAGCGCTCGGGTCCAAGGGCCGGGGGCTGGTGCTGGACTTGCGCAACAATCCCGGCGGCGCGCTCGATCAATCGCTGGCCGTTGCTGATGATTTCCTCGAAGAAGGCGTGATCGTATCCATTCGCGGCCGCGACCCGGCCAGGGACCACGCGTTCGCCGCGGGCTCGGGCGATTTGGCGGAGGGGCTGCCAATGGTTGTCCTGATCAATGCCGGCTCGGCGTCGGCGTCGGAAATCGTCGCGGCGGCGCTGCAGGATCACGGCCGCGCCACGGTGATGGGCTCGCGGTCCTTCGGCAAAGGGTCTGTGCAGACGGTGATGCGGCTGCCGGTGGACGGCGCCCTGAAGCTGACAACGGCACTTTATTATGGGCCTAACGGCGAGACTATCCAGGCATCCGGCGTGGAGCCCAATATCA
Organism: uncultured Rhodospirillales bacterium; assembly: GCA_937127205.1. Taxonomy (GTDB): domain Bacteria; phylum Pseudomonadota; class Alphaproteobacteria; order Rhodospirillales; family Defluviicoccaceae; genus CAKZLS01. The sequence continues at coordinate 2,852 of CAKZLS010000536.1, read as the reverse complement.
TTCTCGACGGCATGGACACCAATCCCGAGTTCAAGCGCGAGGCGGATTTGCCCGGCGCCATACCGGAGCGGGGTCACCATAGCCACCCGTCGAAAATGACCCTGGACGGCAAGGTCTGTCCCGCCGTCGGCGAGGACGAGGATCGCGAACTGGGGTGTGCTATCACCCTATTGCGCGCCGGCTCCACCGACCGGTTTCTGGCGGCGCTCGGTCAGTAGGCCAAAAAACTACGTAGAGGATAAGCGTGACAGATTAGCGTCCGCCTATTCCGATACCGCCGCCGCCGATGCCGAACGTCCCCATGCCGCCACCGATGGTAATGCCCGATCCCGGTCGATCCCTGTCGCGGCCGCCGTAGCGGAACAGTTCTCCCGTCGCTTGGCGGATCAGCTTGGCGAACGCCGGGTCGGACAGGCCTTGGCTTTCGCCCAGTCGGCCTCCGACGTTGGACAGGACGTCTTCGCCGTCGCAGTAGGTGACGACGACGCTCACCCGGCCGTCCTCCATCGGGCCGCCGCCTTGATATTGGTTTCGGCACTGACCGGTTCCGCCAACCCCGCCGGCACTGTTGAATGTCCAGATGACTCGCATGGAATGGCTCGCGGCTTCGGCGGGATCGGTGGTGAGCCGGGCGTCGGCGCTCCAGGTTATGGCCTCCTTCATGGTGGCGACAATGGTTTCATCCAAACGGCTCTGCGCATCCGGGTAGGGGGTGCCGCGCGTTTCCACCAGTAGCGGGCCGGTGACCATGACGCCCTGGGCAAAAGTCCAGACGTCACCGGCCCGAAAGGTAGGGCTGACCAACGGCTCGTTGGCGCAGCCGGCGATCGCCGCCGTCAGGACGGCCGCCACGATCGAGCGAGCAAACCGATTAGACATACGTGAAACATAGTGCCGGGTTTTAGAAAATCAGCACCAAAGATCCGATGAACAAGGCGAATAGGCCCGCCGATATCGCCGCGCGGCCGGGGCTGACATCCTGGGTCACACGAATGGCTTGATAATAACCCACAAGAGCCATGGCCACGCCCGCCACGCCTAATATTGTGTAGGTGGTGTCGTACGGAATCGGCGGCAGGTCCCGGTCGAGGGTGACCGTGGTCAAGGCCACCTTCGGCAGGGCGGGAAAAAACAGCGGCAATAGGTATGCCGTGGTCCGGTAGAGACCGAGGAGCCCTCCCGGACCGCCCACCCCCCGGGCCATCAGCCATGCCACTATGGTGACGCCGAGATGGGCGATAAAGACGATCAAAAGGCCCGAGACGATATTGCCGCCGAACAGGATGCTGTTCGGGATATCCGCCACCGGTATGCCTTTTAGGTCGCCGCCGATCGCGCGCTGGAATAGTGCCACCAGCGATCCGTAGGCAACGCCTGTCAGAATCAAAAAACCACTGACCCAGAACGAGGCCCAGCGGTTTTCGCAGGCGTGGAAATAGGGTGTTGGGCGAAGAAGAAAAAGGTCGCGTATCATCAACATCGATAGGGCGCCCTTTCCCAAAATGACAAGAGCGGGGGACCCCGAAGGGTCCCCCAAGTATGCCCTTACTTCTGCACCGCGGTCTCGGGCGATGCGGTTGGCGCTTGTGCCACGGTCGTCTGAGTTGCGGCCGGTGCTTCCGCCGCTTTCTTCTCATAGGCCGGGTCGGGCGTGGCCGACCAGATCATCAACCCAAGGGCGATAGCGCCGACGCCCAGCGGGAAGGCTTTCCCGTTGTAGCGCCGCGGGTTGTAGTCCTGCCAGCCGTGGATGCGATCCACGGTGCGGAGGATTTCTTCGTCCTTCTCACCGCCGGTCACCATGCTCACGAAAACCACGGTGAACCACGCCGCCGACGCGCTGAAGATGGCGGTGACCAGGTAGCCGAGCGGACCCAATTGGATGACCTGGAAACCGAGAAGGTCGCCCTTTGTCCACCACAATGCGATGGACAGCGCACCGCCCACCAGCATGCCGGCGATGGCGCCGAGTTTGTTGGCGCCCTTCCACCAGATACCCAGGATCAATACCGGGGTGAAAGTGGAGGATGCCACGACGAACGCCCAGATCACACTGGTGAGCAGGAACTCCGGCGGATTGAGCGCCAGCAGAATTGTCACCAGACCGCCGAGCGCGGTGAAGAAGAAGCCGGCTTTCACCTTTTTGTTGTCGGACGCGTTCGGCACCACGGTCGAGTAGATGTCGCTCCCGAGCCCGGACCCGATCACCATCAGCAGACCGCCGATGGTGGACATACCGGCCGCCAGGGCACCGGCGACGGGCAGGGCCGCGATCCACGACGGCGTAAACGCCTGCGCCATCACAACCACGAGAAGGTCGGCTTCCTTACCGACGATCTGCAGGCCGTTGGCGTTCAGCTCCTGGATTGTGTAGAGCTTGGCCGCGAAGCCGATGGCGAAGGTGGTGAAAAACACGATGCCGATGAACACGATGCCCCAAAGCGTCGACATCTTGGCGTCCCGCACCGACGGCGCGGTGAAGAAACGCATGGCGATATGCGGCAGACCGATGGTTCCGAAGGCGATACTGAGCATGATCCCTACGTAGAACTTGAAGGTCAGCGGTATGGTACCGTTCACCGTCGTAAAGGGATCGAAGTATGAGGGTAAGGCCTGCACCATTTCGGGCACGAGATTGGCGTATCCGAAGGGCGGGAAGATGCTGGCCGGGCCGGCACCGAGTTTCCACAGGATGATAACGGCGGGTACGAACAGCGCGATGCCCATGATGATCGCCTGAAGCGTCTGATTGTACGACAGGCCGTACATGCCGCCGATTGTGACATACGCTGTCACAACCAGGCCGCCGACGATGAGGCCGGTGGTGTAATCCCAGTGGAACATCACCTGGA
>CAKZLS010000535.1 GCA_937127205.1 uncultured Rhodospirillales bacterium | reverse complement strand
CGCAAACCGGTATTCGCCAAGGACCTGGCCGCTCACGGCGCGATGACGGCGCTGCTTAAGGATGCGTTCATGCCGAACCTGGTGCAAACGCTGGAAAACAACATGGCCTTCGTGCACGGCGGTCCTTTCGGTAATATCGCACATGGATGCAACTCGGTGCTGTCCACCAAGGCAGCCCTGAAGCTCGCCGACTATGTGGTCACCGAAGCCGGGTTCGGCGCCGACCTCGGCGCGGAAAAGTTCTTCGACATCAAGTGCCGCAAGGCAGGTTTGAAACCCGACATGACGGTCCTTGTCGCGACGGTGCGGGCGCTGAAGATGCACGGCGGGCTGGCCAAGGACAAGCTGAGTAAAGAGAACATGGCCGCCCTGGTCAAGGGAGCGGAGAACCTGAGCCGCCACGTCGAGAACGTGCGCAGCTTCGGCCTTCCGGTGATTGTTGCCGTCAACCGGTTCAGCACCGACACCGCAGCGGAAATAGACCTGTTGCGGCAGGTGTGCGCCGAAATGCATGTGGAGGCGGTGGTCGCCGATCACTGGGCCGCTGGCGGCGCCGGTGCCGAGGACCTGGCCGAAGCGGTGGTTCGCGGCATCGATGAGAACGGCGCCGATTTCCGGTGCCTGTACGACGACGATATGCCGTTGTGGGAAAAGGTTCGGACGGTGGCGCAGCGCATGTACGGCGCCCAGGGGATCATCGCTGACAAGAAAATCCGAACGCAGTTCGCCGACTTGCAGAACGGCGGGTTTGGCCACTATCCGGTCTGCATCGCCAAAACCCAGTACAGCTTCTCAACCGACCCAAACCTGCGGGGCGCGCCGAGCAATCACGTGGTCCCGGTCCGCGAGATCCGGCTTTCGGGCGGGGCCGAGTTTCTCGTCGTCATTTGCGGCGATATTATGACCCTCCCGGGCCTGCCAAGAACACCTTCAGCCAACGGCATCGGTGTCGATGAAAACGGTGAAATTTATGGAATCTTTTAATGCAAAGGCGCAGACAAAGCGGAATAGGCGCAGACAATTTACTTTGTCATTTTTTCGTCATATTGTATGCTGTCAGGAAATGTGATCGTGAATTGCTCAGGGAGGCAAAAACTCATGATCAACAGTCCCGCCGGGGGGGAGCCGACATGCATCGGGTTCTTTCTGGTGCCGGGATTTTCCATGATCGCTTTTTCGGCGGCGGTGGAACCTCTGCGTCTCGCCAACAGGGTTGCAGGGCGCAAGATCTATACGTGGGAGTGTTACTCCGCTGACGGCGAAGCGGTGGAGGCCAGCAATGGCTTCGCCACTATGGCGCATGGCGCCATCGGCGACATCCGTACCGTGCCGGCGCTCATTGTCTGCGGCGGGATTGGTGCCGAGCATTACCAAAACGCGGCTCTTTACGCCAAACTTCGACGATTGGCTTCACATGGAAGCGTTGTCGGCGCGGTATGTACCGGCGCGTACATTCTCGCCAAGGCCGGACTCCTGGATGGGGATCGCTGCACCATTCACTGGGAAAATCTTGATGGCTTTCGCGAGGAGTTTCCCGACCTGGACGTCGTTTCCGAACTCTACGAGATCGATAGCAACCGGTTTACCTGCTCGGGCGGAACCGCGGCCATCGATATGATGCTGAATTTCATCGCCCTGCACCTCGGCCACGACATCGCCGCCACCGTCGCCGACCAGCTCATCCACCACCGCATCCGCAGCGGCTTCGAGGGGCAACGCATGGAGTTGCGCGCCCGGCTCAACATCACCAACGCCAAGCTTCTCGAGGCGATCGAAGAGATGGAGAACACGCTCGAGGAGCCCAAGAGCTGCGCAGAGCTCGCCCGCAGCGTCGGGCTTTCGCCGCGCCAGTTGGAACGCTTGTTCAGCAAGTACCTCAACCGCTCGCCGACGCGCTATTACTTGGGACTGCGGCTCGATCGGGCGCGTTTCTTGCTGCTGCAGACAAGTCTATCCATTCTCAACGTGGCTCTCGCCTGCGGGTTTGTCTCGGCTTCCCATTTCTCCAAGTGCTACCGCGAATACTTCGGCTGGACGCCAAGCGACGAAAGGCGATCCTCGAATCCCGCTCTGGATGATGGCGCCTTCGCTCCGCTCGCTATATCGGGAGAGCATGGGCAAACGCCGGCGCTTGGCGATCCCAAAATCGGCGTAGAATCCGAACTCGAGCCCACGCGGCATTAACCTCCGCGAGCCCCTTATTGTGCCGAGACCGATCGGCGGCGGCGCTGTTTTCTGGCGGGCGAGGTCGGATTTGCCGATGATGACGTCGGGCTCTGCGGCAACGGCACCTCGGCCGCGAGATTGGGGAACGGGCGCGTTTTGTGAGGGATCGCCATGGCCTCGACGAAGTGGGCTTGAAAGGCCGGCTCCACGGCGGTCTCTACTTTTTCGATCCGCCGCACCAACGCTTCGATCTCGGGACGCGCGGCTTTGTTGACGAGAGCGATACGGGCACCGGTGCCGGCGGCGTTGCCGGCCGACGAAACATGAGCCAGATCACAATCGGGGATCATGCCCAGAACCATGGCGTGCTTGACGTCGATGTGACTGCCG
>CAKZLS010000534.1 GCA_937127205.1 uncultured Rhodospirillales bacterium | reverse complement strand
TCGGCGCGGCCATTGTCGTTCAAATGACGGGCGAGCACGAAAAAATGATCCGACAGCCGGTTGATGTAACGCACGGCCGCTTCGTTGATCCGCTCGACTTCCGTCAGGTGACAGATCAGCCGCTCTGCCCGCCGCGATACCGTCCGCGCCAGATGGAGATACGCGGCCGCAGGGGTCCCGCCCGGCAGGATGAAGGAACTGAGCGGCTGGAGACCGTCGTTCATGGTATCGATTTCCTGTTCCAGGCGATCCACCTGGGCGTCGACGATGCGAAGCGCGCCTTCGGCCTTGCGGCCCTCGTCGGGCGTACACAAATCGGCGCCGAGGTCGAACAGATCGTTCTGAATGCGCGACAGCATGTCGTCGACGGCGCCCTCGGTATGCAGCCGGGCAAGCCCGACGAACCCGTTGGTCTCGTCGACGGTGCCATAGGCGTCCACGCGGAGGTCGTGTTTGGGAACCCGTTTGCCGTCGCCGAGAGAGGTCTCGCCCTTGTCGCCGCCGCGGGTGTAAATCTTTGTCAGTGTAACCATGATTAATTTCCGGCGGGTGCGCTGCTTACCAGATTTGGCTGAGCATCATCAGCCCGAACAACGCCACCGCCACCCCCTGTAAGATCACCCGGGCCGCCATCAGACGGGTCGAATACTTGGCGTCCGCCTTGGTGTTGAAGCCGAAGGAAATGATCCCGGCGAACAACACCAGCACGGTCGCCAGCATGACGCCACCGAGCAGAAATGGAAGAATGTCGGTCAATGTACTCATAGACTCAATGTAGGGGCCCGCGGACCGGAGGTCATGAAAAAACTCCGGTCCGCCGTCATATCGATAACCCCATGCTAGGAACCTCACGGATTCCGGCGCATTGATCGTTGGCGATCAGTTGCGCGCGGCGAGAAGACCGCGGCCGATCACCTGAGCCTGAATTTCGGCCGCACCCTCGAAAACGTTGAGAATGCGCGCGTCGCACAGAACCCGCGAGATCGGATACTCGATGGCGTAACCGTTGCCGCCGTGGATCTGCACAGCGTTGTCGGCGTTGCTCCAGGCCACCCGGGCGGCCAGCAGTTTGGCCATGCCGGCCTCGATATCGCAGCGGCGGTCCGAGTCCTTCTCGCGCGCCGAGTCGTAGGTCAGCTGGCGGACGATCATGGTCTCCACCGCCATCCACGCCAGCTTGCCGGCAACCCGGGGGAATTCGAAGATCGGTTTGCCGAACTGTACGCGTTCCTGCGAATACTGCAGGCCCAGTTCCATGGCGCTCTGAGCCACGCCCACGGCGCGCGCCGCCGTCTGGATGCGCGCGCTTTCGAACGTTGCCATCAATTGCTTGAAGCCGTTGCCCTCGGCGCGGCCCAGCAGATTGTCGGCCTTTACCTCGAAGCCATCGAAGCCGAGCTCGTATTCCTTCATGCCCCGATATCCCAGCACTTCGATCTCGCCACCGGTCATGTTATCCGCCGGGAAAGGATCTTCGTCGGTGCCGCGTGGCTTTTCTGCGAGGAGCATGCTCAGCCCCTTGTAGCCGTCGGTTTTCGGATCGGTGCGCGCCAGCAGCGTCATCATGTCGGTGCGCGCCGCGTGGGTGATCCAGGTCTTGTTGCCGGTAACCTTGTAGACATCGCCCTCGAGCACCGCACGCGTCTTCAGCGACCCCAGGTCGGAGCCGGTGTTGGGTTCGGTGAACACCGCCGTCGGCAGCAGTTCGCCACTGGCCAGCATGGGCAGGTAATGGTGTTTCTGGTCCTCGGTGCCGCCGAGACGGATCAGTTCGGCGGCGATTTCCGAACGCGTCCCGAGCGACCCGACGCCGATGTAGGCCCGGCTCAATTCCTCGGTCACCACGCACATGGACATCTTGCCCATGCCCAGCCCACCGTATTCCTCGGGAATGGTCAGGCCGAACACGCCCAGTTCCGCCATCTCGTTGAGGATTTCCATGGGAATGAGCTCGTCGCGCTCGTGCCAACCTTGTGCGAACGGCACCACCTTTTCCTCGCTCCAGCGGCGGAACTGATCCTGGATCATGGTCAGGTCCTCGTCGAGGCCGAGGTTGCCGAAGTGGCCGTCGCCCATATGCTTGGCGATGCGCATGCGAACGGCGTTTGTGTTGCCTTGGGCGACCAGTGTCGAAACCTCGGGCGTGTCGAAGGCATGAACGGCCTCACTGGATACGCCCATGTCCCGCGGCCGGACAATCTCCACCTGCGAAATGGCGATGCCGCCGGCCATCTGGGAAAGGTATTCGCCGAAGGCCGCCTGCAACAGCAGGCTTTCCATTTCCGTCAATGCTCCGGCCTCTTCGAGCCGTTCGGCCCACACCAGCATCTGTTCGAGGCCGGCGACGTAGGTCGCCAGCCAGGCATAGCCGTGAACGGCGAACTGATGCTGGTCAACCAGGGCGTTGTCCATCCGACCGCCATGAATGACCAGGTCGGCGATCCCTTTTCGCACCTCCACCCGAAGGTGTTCGGCGCTTTTTACCGCTTCCATACAGGTCGGAATCAGATCCGGAAGCACCAGATCCTGGTTCTCAAGCATGGCATCCATGGCGTTTTTCCCTTCTATACGGCAAGGGGCCGGATCGCTCCGGCCCCTGTGTTATCAGTCATTGACGGCACAACTGCCGTCCGGGTGTGTAGGGGCCGGCCGCTCCCCCCCACCAACTAAATGGTTCATGGGAGCGGCCCTAGCAAGCTGCAGAAGCGGCTCAGCTGTCACCCATCAAGTTTTTGACAATGTCGGTCATCGACAACACGCCGACCGGCTTGTCGTTCTCGGTTACCAGCAAGCGATGAATGCGCAGTTTCATCATCTGGGTGATGGCCACCGACATGGGCGCATCCACGTCGCAGCTGGCGCAACCCTCGGTCATGACGTCTCCGACCGTTATCTGTTGCGCCTCTTCGATGGTACGTCCCTGACGGGCGAGCACCATATCGGTTTGCGACAGCACCCCGGCCGCTTCGTCGCCCTCGGTTACCACCAAAGCATGTACATCGTTGTCGAACATGATCTTGGCGGCGTGTTCCAGAGTGTCTTCCTTGGTACAGGATATAAACCCCTTGTGCATGCGATCGCGCACCTTGGTGCCGTCGTCCACAAGTTTGATGTCCTCAGGCTCGCTCATGTCCGCAAGCGGCACAGACAGCGGAAACGGATGCGGCGTGCTATGGGTGTCGTCCGCGGGTAGCGTCGCACGCTCGTGCGGGATGGGCTCTTCCGCGCTCTTGCCGAGGCCGAAGTCCGGCGCGCCAACCAGCACCGACATGTTACCGTGCGGATGCTGGTTGTCATGCATCAACTGGTGGGCGAGCGGAATTTCGTCATAAGGGAAAACCCGCGCCGCGCAGGCGTCCAGCTTGCCGGCCAGCGCCAAGTCGTTCATTGCGTAGCACTGTTCGTCGTTGGCGAAATGCGAACCCTGAAAGCGTTTTTGACGCATCCACAGATACCGCAGGTCGACGGTGGCGTTGAAGCCGGTGGTTCCGGCGCAAATGACCACCATGCCGCCGGTTTCGCAAATGAACAGCGACGTGGGAATGGTGGTTTCGCCCGGATGTTCGAACACCACGGTGGGCTGGCGCTTTTCGCCGAGCACTTCCCAGAACTTGGCGCCGAACTTGCGCACGCCCTTCATCCACTCGCCGTAACCGACCGAGTCCTTCCAGTGCGGCAGCATGCCCCAGTGGTCGAAATCCTTGCGGTTGATGCAGCCCTTGGCGCCGAGCCTCATGCAGTATTCGACCTTGTCGTCGCCGGAGATGACCGCGATCGGGATCGCGCCCGCGGCCTTGACGATCTGAATGGCCATGGATCCGAGGCCGCCGGCGCCGCCCCAAATCAGCACGGGGTCGCCGGGTTTCATGGTATGCTCGGGCCAGCCATAGAGCATCCGCCAGGCGGTGGCGCCCACCAGCACGTACGCGGCCGCTTCT
>CAKZLS010000533.1 GCA_937127205.1 uncultured Rhodospirillales bacterium | reverse complement strand
ATCTGAGTCCGGAGGCACGCGCGACATTGGAGCAACAGGCGGCATTGTTGCGCCAGTATCCGTCCACCGACATTATCATCCAAGGGCATTGCGACGAGCGGGGGACCCGCGAGTACAATTTGGCGTTAGGTGAGCGGCGGGCGAATTCCGCGAAGGACTATCTGGTCGCGCTCGGTGTCAACCCCGCTCGGATCCAAACGGTGTCCTATGGCGAGGAGCGTCCCACCGCCGTCGGTTCAAGCGAGTCCGCTTTTGCTCAGAATAGACGGGCGGTCACTGTGCTGACGGGTGGTAAGGTCGGAAGCTGACGGTCGGATCCATGTCGCCGGCGCTGCGTGCCCGCCCGCGCGGAGATAAGATCGGAGCGCATTTGTACAGTAGCGGAGATAGGATCGGAGCGCATTCGCATGGAAGAAATAACTCGGAGGTAAGGCAACGAACATGAACGGGTTTATTTCGCTCCGCCAGACGACCCGGGTTGTCTGTCTCGGCGTCGTTGTGATTATCGGCGGTTTGCACGGTACCTTTGGACAGAGCGCGCTCGCCCGAGAGGCCGGTATGATAGAAAACGGTGTGGTAACTGTTGGGAGTGTGGGCGGGCTAAACCGAGCCGATGAGACATCGTTCGTTGACGATCCGGCATGGTTTCCCGATACCGGTCGCGCGCCGGCCCCGGCCGGCCTCGTCGTGGCTCAGAATGCCGCACCCAATCCTGCCGTGGCCCGGCTCGAGGTGAGGCTGTCCGAACTTGAGCGGGATTTGAGAGCGTCCACGGGCAAGGTCGAAGATCTCAGCCATCAGGTGAGGCAGCTCAGCGAGCGTCTGGAGAGGCTTTCGTCCGATGTCGACTATCGGCTCGGCCAGGCCGGTAGCGGCGACGCTCCGCTGGCCGCAGGTGCCGGGGACACGGGCGCGTCGGTCGCCGGGGCTTCGGAAGACGGGACCGGCGGTTCCGCAGCGCCCCGCCAGCTCTCGCCACCGCCACCGCAAGCAACCACTGCGCCGCCGTTGCCGGCGGGCAGGGGAGAGGGCCCGACAGTCTTGGGCCGGCTGCCGGAATCCGAAGCGAGAACCGCGCCACCGCCGCCGCAAAGCGCACCTGAACCGGCCGCACCCGCGATGCCGTCCACCCAGACGGCCGCGGCACTACCCTTGGGGACGCCCCGTGAGCAGTATGCTGATGGGTTCAGTTTGCTGCGAAAGGCCAACTACGCTGAAGCCGAGGTCGCGTTTAAGGAGTTCCTGAGCCGCAATCCGAACGATCCTTTGGCCGACAACGCGCGGTATTGGCTTGGGGAGACCTATTATGCGCGGGGTGAGTATGCCCCGGCGGCGGAAACCTTTCTCGACGCCTATCAGATCAACAAGACCGGCCCGAAGGCCCCGGATGCTTTGCTCAAGTTGGGCATGTCTCTCGGGAGCTTGAACAAGGTCCCGGAAGCATGCGCAACCTACCGCGAACTGAGGACCGCGATTCCCGATGCTCCCGTCAGCATAAAGACCCGGGCACAGAAGGAGGCTCGCGCCCTCGGTTGTAAGTAACAGATGGATGATACGTCACCGGTAAGTCCCGAAGAGTTTGATACGGCAATGGCCGCTGTGGGGCCGTTTGAGGCGTCTCCTCATCTTGCTGTTGCGGTCTCCGGCGGCGCGGACAGCATGGCGCTTTGCCTGCTTGCTCACGGTTGGTCCACCTTGCGCGGCGGGCGGGTGAGCGCGCTCACCGTGGACCACGGCTTGAGGCCCGGCTCGAGGTCGGACGTTCTTCAAGTCGGGAAATGGCTTCGCGGGCGCGGTATCGAGCACACGGTTCTGTCCTGGGTTGGCGAGAAACCCGCCACCGGTATCCAGGAAGCCGCCCGCTCGGCGCGCTATGGATTGATAACGCAATGGTGTGTGCAGTCTAATGTGTTGCATCTGCTGCTGGGGCACCACCGGCAGGATCAGGCCGAAACCGTCCTCATGCGGCAATGCCGGGCGAGCGGACTGGATGGTCTCGCCGGGATGGCTTCAGTGGTGGAGACCGCCGAAGTCCGGCGGTTAAGACCGCTCCTGAATACGCCGCCCGCGCGGCTTCGGGCCGTGCTCTTGGCCGTCGGACAACCCTGGATCGAGGACCCGTCCAACAGCGATCCGGCCTATACCCGAAACCGGGTCCGGGCTCTGCTTCCGCGGCTCTCGGAAGGCGATAGCGCCGTCTCATCCGTCATCGCGAACTCCGCGAGAATGGCCCAGGCGCGAATGACACTGGCGAGGGCCGCGTCGACGTTGCTGGCACGGTGCTGCCAAGTTTATTCCTGTGGTTACGCCCGTTTCGATGCGCGCGCCATGGCGGCGGCTCCGCCCGAAGTCGCCGCGCGGGCGCTTGGCGGACTGATGGCCACCATCGGCGGGCGGATGTATGCGCCGGCTCCGGAAAAGCTCGAGCGCGTGTTCTTCCAGCTGATCCGGGAGAATACCGTTGCCGGCGTCACGCTCGGACGATGCCGGCTTGACCGGTCCGGCGACAGGGTGCTCGTTTGTCGGGAAAGCCGTGGGTTACCTTCCCCGCGATTGATGGAGGTGGATGGTCCGACACATTGGGATGGACGGTTCCTGATCGATTGTGTCGCGTCGGCGGGCAACGGCGCAGGCCCGGTGCGATTGGCGGCGCTGGGGGCGTCGGGCGTAAACCAGATGGGCGGCGCTGTTGAGCGGTCGCCATTGTGTCTTCATCGGGTTCCGCGGCCGGCCCGCCTCGCGCTGCCCGCGCTCGCCGATGACGCGGGCGTCTTGGCCGTGCCCCATCTCGACTATCAACGCCCGGATGTGAACGAGGTGCCCATTCGCGTCAAATCGATTTGTTTCCAGCCACACCATGTGCTGAGCGGCGGCAGCCACTATCTTGCATGAGTGCGCGATAACATTATCTCATACAACAGGAAAGCAATCTGCTAGTATGGGATAGAGTCGTGGCCCATTTCGATTTTTTCGGATGAGCTTCGGCGCTTAATTTTTACACTGCAATAGGTAGCTAGAGTGAATATCAGCCGGAACTTGGCGTTATGGGTGATTGTCGCGCTTTTGGTTTTCGCCCTCTTTAATCTTTTCCAGGGCTCGTCGCCGCGCGGAACACAGCAACCGCTGGCCTATACCGATTTCATGGCGCAGGTGGAAAGCGGCGAGATCAAAGAGGTCACCATTAAAGGGCAGCAGGTGACCGGAAAATTCATCGACGGCCGCTCTCTGGTGACCTATGCGCCGGATGACCCGAGCCTGATTTCCAAACTCGAGAGCAATGGCGTCCGGATCACCGCGCAACCGTCGGACGAGGGATCGCCGACGCTTTGGAGCGTGCTGATATCCTGGTTCCCGATGTTGCTGTTGATCGGCGTTTGGATCTTTTTCATGCGCCAGATGCAGTCCGGCGGCGGAAAGGCCATGGGCTTTGGAAAGTCCCGGGCGCGGCTTCTGACCGAGAAAACCGGGCGGGTCACCTTCGAAGACGTGGCCGGTATCGACGAGGCCAAGCAGGAACTGGAGGAAGTGGTCGAGTTCCTGAAAGATCCGCAGAAGTTTCAGCGGCTCGGCGGCAAGATACCTAAGGGATGTCTGTTGGTGGGCCCTCCGGGAACCGGTAAGACGCTGCTTGCCCGAGCCATCGCCGGTGAGGCCAACGTGCCGTTCTTCACCATCTCCGGTTCGGATTTCGTGGAAATGTTCGTCGGTGTCGGCGCGTCGCGTGTCCGCGACATGTTCGAGCAGGGCAAGAAGAATGCGCCGTGCATCATCTTCATCGACGAAATCGATGCCGTTGGCCGCCACCGCGGCGCCGGTCTCGGCGGCGGTAACGATGAACGCGAGCAGACCCTGAACCAGCTCCTGGTGGAAATGGATGGCTTCGAGTCCAACGAAGGGGTCATCCTGATCGCCGCGACAAACCGGCCGGACGTGCTCGATCCGGCGTTGTTGCGGCCCGGTCGGTTCGACCGTCAGGTGGTGGTTCCCAATCCCGATATTCTGGGCCGGGAACAGATCCTCAAGGTCCACATGCGGAAAGTCCCGCTCGCTCCCGATGCGGACGCCCGCGTGGTTGCTCGCGGCACGCCGGGGTTCTCCGGTGCCGACTTGGCCAACTTGGTCAACGAGGCCGCCTTGCTGGCGGCGCGCGCGGGCCGGCGGGTGGTCGCGATGATCGACTTCGAGGCCGCGAAGGACAAGGTGTTGATGGGTGTCGGGCGCCGCTCGATGGTCATGACGGATGATGAAAAACGGCTTACCGCCTTTCACGAGGCCGGGCACGCCATTGTCGGCTTGGTCGTGCCGAAGCACGATCCGCTGCACAAGGTGACGATCATTCCCCGCGGCCGGGCCTTGGGCGTGACCATGGCGCTACCGGAGCGTGACCGGCATACCTATTCCAAGCTCGAGCTCGAGTCGAAGTTGGCCGTCATGTTCGGCGGCCGCGCCGCGGAAGAGATCGTCTTCGGCGAAGAAAACGTCACGACCGGTGCCGGCAACGACATCCAGCAAGCGACGGCTATGGCGCGTCGCATGATCACCGAGTTCGGGTTCAGCGACAAGCTCGGACCGCTGCGCTATTCGGACAATCAGGAAGAAGTTTTCCTCGGACACTCCGTCACCCAGCATAAAAGCGTCTCCGATGCGACCGCGTGTCTGATCGACGAAGAGGTCCGGCGCCTGATCGACGAGGCGGAGGTGAAGGCCAACGAAATCCTCAAGACACATCGTGGAGATCTGGATTCCGTCGCCGAAGCCCTGCTCGAATACGAGACGCTGAGCGGGGAGGAAGTGAAAGCGTTGATGGACGGTGGTACCATCGTTCGCCCCGATCCCGATGACGAGGGACCAAAGCAAACGGGTCGCCGTTCCTCTGTTCCCTCCTCCGGACACAAACCGGGCACAGACAAGCCGCGGGGCGGCTTCGGACCGGAACCGCAGCCGGAGAGTTAAGGTCGCGAGTTAAGGTCGCTCTTGCGGGCCTGGGCAGACAACGACGTCCGGGTCCGCTGGCGAGCCGAACCGCGCAAAGAACCATGAAGTTCGCGGGACTGTCGCTTCATCAACCGAGAATCATGGGGGTCGTCAATGTGACCCCCGACAGCTTTTCCGATGGAGGCGAAGCCTACGACCCCGGAGCCGCGGTTAGCCGGGGTCTTGCCCTGGTGGCGGAAGGCGCCGACATTATCGACGTTGGCGGTGAATCCACCCGGCCGGGCGCCGATCCTGTTTCCCAAACCGACGAAGCCCGGCGCGTTGTGCCGGTGGTGCGCGATCTGGCCGCGGCCGGTGTGCTGGTATCCATCGATACCCGTCATGCATCGGTGATGGCGGCCGCGATCGATGCCGGCGCCAAAATCGTCAACGATGTCACTGCGCTGACCGGCGACAACCGGTCGCTGGACGTGGTCGCCGGATCCGGCGTTTCCATTGTCTTGATGCATATGCAGGGTGACCCCCGTACGATGCAGACCGATCCGCGCTATGGGGATGTCGCCTCCGACGTATTCCATTGGCTGGCCCCCCGGGTCGCGCACTGCGAGACCGCGGGTATTCCGCTGGCACGCATTGCGGTGGATCCGGGAATTGGCTTCGGCAAGACAGTGGAGCACAACTTGGCAATCCTGGCCCAGCTGGGGGTTTATGAAACTATAGGATGTGGGTTATTAATCGGTGTTTCGCGGAAAAGCTTCATTTCCCGGCTTTGTGAAAACGAACTGCCGAAACAGCGCTTGGGGGGTTCATTGGCTGCGGTTTTGGCGGCAATTCAGCGGAATGCGAATATAGTCAGGGTCCATGACGTCGCTGCCACCCGGCAGGCAATTCGCGTGTGGCGGGCAATTTCCCAAGCGGACGGGGCTGTTGCTAACGTGTGACTAACGACTAAGTGCTAGAATTGGGCCTGGATCAGACGGTTATTTCAGGAACTCCCCTACGCCAGGGATCCAATAGGTGTTCGGGGGAGCAGGGATTTGGTGATGGTTAGAAAGCTTTTCGGGACCGATGGCATCCGCGGCGCGGCCAATCGCGAACCGATGACGGCCGAGACCGCGCTCAGGGTCGCGATGGCGGCGGGGCTGCAGTTCCGCAATGGGCACCAGGGCAGCCGTGTCCTGATCGGCAAGGATACCCGGCTGTCGGGATACATGCTGGAAGCCGCATTGACCGCCGGTTTCGTCTCCATGGGTATGGACGTCATCCTCGTCGGTCCCATGCCGACCCCGGCCGTGGGGATGTTGACCCGCTCCATGCGGTGCGATCTCGGGGTGATGCTCTCGGCGTCGCACAACCCGTTCGGGGATAACGGGATAAAATTGTTCGGACCCGACGGTTTCAAGCTGACCGACGCCATGGAACGCGCGATCGAAGCCAAGATGGCCAGCAATATGACACCGAAGCTGGCATCGCCCGCCGATCTCGGCAAGGCCCGGCGTCTTCACGACGTGCACGGCCGCTACAACGAGTTCGTCAAACGATCGTTCCCCAAGGGCCTGACCCTATCCGGTCTCAGGATCGTGGTCGACTGCGCCAATGGTGCCGCCTACGACGTGGCGCCGGAACTGCTGTGGGAGCTGGGCGCCGAAGTCATCCCCCTCGGCGTTTCGCCGGACGGGTTCAACATCAATTCGAATTGCGGCTCGACGGTACCGGAGACCATGTGCCGGTCGGTCAAGGAATACCGGGCCGATCTCGGTATTGCGCTGGACGGCGACGCCGATCGGGTGATGATCGCCGACGAGACGGGAACGCTGATCGACGGCGACCAGGTCATGGCCGTGATCGCAGACGAATGGGCCGAACGCGGCGAACTCAAAGGCGGCGGCGTGGTGGCGACGGTGATGTCCAATCTGGGCCTCGAGCGGCATCTGAATGACAAGCAGCTTCGCATGGAACGCACGCAGGTGGGCGATCGTTATGTGGTCGAATGCATGCGCAAGAAAGGCTACAACCTGGGCGGCGAACAGTCGGGACACATCATTCTCAGCGACTTCACCACCACCGGCGACGGACTGATTTCCGCCTTGCAGGTGCTGGCGGTGGTGGTCAGGTCCGGACGGCAGGCGAGCGAGGTGTGCAGGGTGTTCGAACCGGTCCCGCAGTTGTTGCGCAATGTCCGTTTCCAAAAAGGCAAGCCGCTGAGCGAGAAGTGCGTGATAGACGCCATCGCCGAGGGCGAAAAGGAATTGAGCGGCACCGGGCGGCTGCTGATCCGCAAGTCCGGCACCGAACCGCTGATCCGGGTCATGGCCGAGGGCGAGGACGAGGCGCTCGTCGGCGCGGTCGTCGATAAGATCTGCGGCGTCATCCAAACCGCCACCGCCGCGTAATGCTTGTGAATCAGTCGTGAACGGCAAGGTCCTGATCGTCGCCGGTTCCGATTCCGGCGGCGGCGCGGGCATTCAGGCGGATATCAAAACGGTCACCGCGCTCGGCGGCTACGCCATGACCGCCATTACCGCGCTCACCGCCCAGAACACCCTCGGCGTGGAGGGCATTTTCGATGTGCCTCCCGAATTCGTCGCCCAGCAAATGCGGGTGGTGCTCAGCGATATCGGCGCCGACTGCATCAAGATCGGCATGCTGCACCGGCCCGACATCGTCGAGGCCGTTTGCGAGGTGCTGCGGACCGACTGCATCCATATCCCCGTCGTGGTGGATCCGGTGATGATGGCCAAGGGCGGCGCCGCGTTGCTCACTGCGGAAGCGATGACGGCACTGAAGACCCAATTGATCCCGCTGGCCCGCGTGCTCACGCCCAACCTCCCGGAAGCGGAAGCCCTTGCCGGCGGCGCTGCCGTTTCCGCTGCCGATCTCGCGACGGCGATCCTCGATCTCGGTCCGCAAGCGGTGCTGCTCAAGGGCGGGCATGCCGACGGGCCGATCCTGCGCGACATCCTGGCCGAACAAGGCCGTGCCATGGAGGTATTCGAGGGACCGCGCATCGACACGCCTCATACCCACGGCACCGGCTGCACGCTGGCCTCGGCCATCGCAGCGGGGCTGGCGCAGGGCCTGGCGCTGCCGTCGGCGGTGGTTCGCGCCCGCGCTTACGTCCTGGAGGCCATATCCTTGGCGCCCGGCTTTGGACACGGCCACGGACCGCTCAACCACACGCACACCGTTCGCGCCTTCCCGGACGGGTGACCCGCCCTGCTCTAAACGATTGATTTCTAGAGCAAGTAAATCCGGTCAAATAATTCCCCTTGATCGGATATTGCTCTAAGATCCGGGTCGAATGAGGGAGGCGCTTCATGAACCTAGAAAAGGTCGTCTTCGGGTTTTTCATCGTACTCGCCCTAACCTTGAACTTCAGTTTCGTATATGGCGAGACCGGCAACCCGGAATATCATCACGTCATCGAGTTCTTTTTCATGGTGGTTGTCAACATCATCGCCACCACCTTGAAGCTCGGCGACCGCTCCCAGATCGGCGCGTTGTTGCTGGCCACCAGCCTGGTCGCCCTCCTGCAGCTCATTGGCGCCGCCCTGGTCTGGGGGTACGCCGCTCACCTCTCCGAGACGGGGCTCACGCCCGACATCATGGTGTTGATCGTTTCGCTGGCGGCGGGCGCGCTGGTCGCCAACGTCATTTCCGTGACCATCGTCGTTTCTGAAACGCTGATGCTCCGGCGTTAGCAGCAAAAACGGGAGATTGGGCATGGCCGGAGCCGCTCGTTCCCACGGCGTTACGTATATTATTCTTCGATTTATGCGCCGTCCGATCCTGTTGGTGGTAAGCGTCTATGCCATCTCCATGGCTGGCTGGGTGCTCATTCCGGGGGCCGATCCGGAGGGGGGCACGGAGCCGCTCAGCTTCTTTCACGCCTTTTATTTCCTGACCTACACCGCGACCACGACGGGATTTGGCGAAATTCCCTACGCCTTCACCGACGCCCAGCGCGCCTGGAGCATGGTCTCGCTCTATGCCGGTGTCTTGTCTTGGCTGTATGCAGTGGGCGCCATCGTTCAGTTGGTCCAGAATCAGCACTTCCAGCGCGAAATCGCCGAGGCCCAGTTCGCCAAGAATGTGGCCCGCCTCCGCGAGCCCTTCGTTATCCTCTGCGGCTTCGGCAGCACCGGAAGCCTGCTCACCCGGGGCCTGAGCGACAACGGCATCACCGCCGTTATCCTCGACGCCGATCCGGACCGGGTGGTGGCGCTGTTTCTGCGCGACTACCGTGTCGCCATGTACGCGTTGCAGGCCGACGCCCGCGAGCCCGATCACCTGATCGAGGCGGGTCTGATGATGCCCAACTGCAAGGCCGTGGTGGCGCTCACCGCC
>CAKZLS010000532.1 GCA_937127205.1 uncultured Rhodospirillales bacterium | reverse complement strand
CGATAAAGGGATCCGCGCAGGAGATCGGATCACGCCCCATTACGATCCCATGATCGCAAAACTCGTCGCGCTCGGGAACGATCGCGAGATGGCGCTCGGCACGCTCTCCGCAGCACTTGCGGAGACCCAAATTATCGGAGCCTCAACGAACCTTCGGTTTTTGAGGGATGTCGTTGCCATCGAGGCGTTTCGCGCTGGCGGCGTATCGACAGCATTTCTACCTGACTGGCATCGCGTCTGGGCGTCTGATGCCGCTATTTCTTTGGGCTAGGCGGGATGAGTTGAGTTTCCGGTCATATCCGGTCTTTATGTTGGCCCGTAGCGCCCATCTTCGGAGCGTCCCCACGTTGATCTTGGTCCAGGTTTCATGGATGGCAACCCGTTGGGAAGCATGCCCCGTCGTCGGCCGCTTCTTGTCCGGTTGGCGAAACGGGGGGGGTCTCGATCAAAAAGTCGATATCAACCCCATACACAGTACGTGACCTCTGGTAACACCTTACCGGCATATCGAAAAATCAACCGCCTGGAATCCCCTATCGGCTCCAACTCAATTCATCACGTCGGACTCTGCGGGACGAGCGCAGTTCGATCCGAGCCGTCGTTAGCGGAACGATGACGTAGTCGAAGTCGTGCCGGTGAAAACCGACGGCCGTCCCAGGTGGCAGTTGCCATCGGGTCGCCCGAACACTCTCGTTGTTGTCTATCAAAACCGTCGCCTCGGCTTGTGCCATGGAACCCTCTCGGTTATGCGGTTGTCGGTGTCCCCAAATGGACAAGGGGTCGGACTGCACCCCTTGAGTGATACAAAAAATTAGGGACAGGTGTTGTTTAGCGGCATGGCCGAGGATAGACAGCCTTAACGATGGCGGCCGGGCATGCCTCGAACGTCACTTCACGAGCAGGCAGGAGCACGGTGCTAAGGCACTAACCCGCCGGGACACTCCGCCCAGCAGGATCTCATCGAGGTCGTTGCCGCCGCGCGTGCCAATCGCAATCATATCGGTATTCCGGTGTTTTGCGTAGGCAACGATGGTGCGCGCGACCGGCCCCGTCATGATCTCGGTCGTGACGTTGGGTGCCCCCGAATCTTTGGCGCGGCGGACCGCATCGTCGAGGACGTGACTGGCGATTTGATGGAGAATCTTTTCAGGGGGCCCCACGAGCTTTTCCGCGTCAATGAAGTCCTGCAGAGCCTCCGGCAGTTGCGGTTCGCTCACGACATGAACCAAATGAACGGTGCCATTGGCGGCCTTGACGATCTCGCTGGCGATTGCGATCGCCTTGCGGGCCGCGCGGCTGCCGTCCACTGCGACGAGTACGGATGAAATCATGGGGCCTTCCTCCTTGTTCCGCTTCTAATGCGATGCCGCCGCTACGTTGGCCGTCGCATTCACGCCCGTGGGTTCGGACGGATCAAATACGTCGTCGAAGAACCGATTCATGTTGCCGCCAGCCGACACCAGTGCACCAACCGCTGCCTCGAGTCTCCTGGCGCGACCGCGTCCGAGAACGGGACTGGCCAAGCTTCGGAACTTGGTCGAAATCTCGTCGTCCGACAGGGGGGCCGCGGCGTCGCCCCGGGCGGTCGCCGGCTCGGAGGCGAGCCGTCGTCCGTCACGAAGGTGGAGGGTCACCTGGGCCCAGCGCTCGGCCGGGAAACGTCGATTGAAGTCGTCGGATTCTCGGAAAACCATGGATCGGCTGAGCCGGAGGATGGCCGGATCGCGCAGCCCGTCGCCACCGATCTGCTCCGGGCCGACCGTACCGTACACTAGCGACGCGGCAACCGGAAATGGCAGGCTGTACTGCGCCTGCTCGGTGTCGAGCGGTGAGTGGGCCGCCAAGCGCGTCGCCTCGTGGAAGGTGGTCACTACGACCTGGTCGATGTCGTCGGCTCGAAGATCATGACCGCGAACGACGGAGAGCGCTGCCTCGACGGCGGGCTGCCCCCAGCGGCAAACCGGATAGGGTTTGAAGTACTGTTCGAGAATTCGCCAACGTTGGCCGAGGTCGGCCCACGTGTCGGCAGCCTCCGGCTGCTCGACCGTGAGGGCCGGGGCGCCCGTAAAACCATCGGCGGCGAGGTAGGCGGCCTGGACGCCCGCGAGCGCGCCCCAGCCAGAGCCATCCTTGAGCATGGTCGGGTGGTCGATGCAGCGCATCATCTGGCTGCGCGGCCCGTGGTACTCGGCGATGCCGAGGGCATGGCGCGTACGCTCGTCATCCAGCGCCAGGGCGCGTGCGCCCAGGGCGGCGCAGGCAACGGCATTCCAGGCCCCGGAGGTGTGGTAATCGGGAGACGTGGCGTGCAGGACGATTCCCGCGCGGGTGCCGATTTCGTAGCCCATGGCGACGCGTGTCAGCAGCTCCCGCCCGTTGACGGGGCCCTCGGCATCCAGATATGCCAACAAGGCGGGCACCACCGCCACGCCCACGTGTCCCTTGGTCAACGGATGGCCGTCGTGGGCGTCGAGGCTGTCGATGGTCGCGGCCCCGGCCAACGCGGCGCCGAGGGGACTGACGGCGCGGCCATCGAACAGGATGCGAGCCGAGCGATGTCCGGGACCGAAATGCCGGACGGCATGGTCGCGGATGATGCGCGACAGCCGGGTGCCCGTTCCGGCGGCGGCGACTCCGAGTGTGTCGATAAGGCAGCGTTCCGCCAGTCGGACGACGGAAACAGGCACGTCATCAAAGCGGAGCGCGTGCAAAAAATCGACAGCCGGATAACCCATGATGCTTATCCCCGCTAATCCCCCTTAAACGTGGGTCGCCGCTTTTCCAGAAGCGCCGAAACCGCTTCCGCATGGTCCCGGGTCTGGTGGACCGCGCCCTGATAGGCGGCGGACAATTCCAGCAACGAGTCCAGCCGCAGGTGCAGGCCTTCGCGCATCAAGCGTTTGGTCATCCTGAGGGCTTGCGGCGGGTTCGCGGCGATCCGCCGGGCCAGATCGCCGGCCGTGGTCATCAGCGCCTCTGGCGATACGACCCGCGACACGAGCCCCCAGCGCTCCGCTGTCTCGGCGTCGATCGGATCACCGGTAAAGGCCATCTCGGCGGCGCGGCTCAGGCCCACGGCTCGGGGCAGCAGCCAGGCTCCGCCATCGCCGGGAATGATCCCAACCTTGACGAAGTTCTCGGCAAAGACGGCCTCGGTGGAAGCGATGCGAATGTCGCACATCAACGTCAGGTCGCAACCGGCGCCGTAGGCCGGACCGTTGACGGCGGCGACCGTCGGCACCTCGAGATCGAATAGCGCGAGAGGGATGCGCTGAATTCCCCGGCGATAATTGTCGCGAACCGTGGCCGCATCGCCCGCGAAGGTGCCGACACGGTCGCGCATATGCTTGATGTTTCCACCCGAAGAGAAGGCGGGACCGGCTCCGGTCACGATAACGGCGCGGACACTCTTGTCCATTTCCGCCCGTTGGCAGGCGGCGACGAAGGCATCCACAAGCGATGCGTCGGTCAGAGCATTTCGGGTTTCCGGCTGATTAAGGGTGATGGTGACGACGGTGTCGTCTTGATGGTATAGAACGTGATCCGTCATTATGCCGCTTTCCCGGAATAGCGTTCGATGAGCTCGCGTTTGAGCACCTTACCGCTAGGGTTGAGCGGCAACGCGTCTAAAAAAATGATCCGGCGAGGACGCTTGTATGCCGCCAGGTTTTCGCTTGCGCGACAGAAAGTGTCGATGGATGCTTCATTGAGATTGGGGTCGCTTCTGACGACGAAGGCCGTAACGATGCTTCCCCACTTTGGATCCGGTAGCCCAGCCACGGCAGCTTCCTGGATGCCCGGACAGCGATACAGGATCTCTTCAACCTCGCGCGGGTAGATGTTCTCGCCGCCGGAGACGATCATGTCGTCGGCCCGTCCGCGGAAGTAAAAAAACCCGTCTTCGTCCGTGCTGAACAGGTCTCCCGTGTGCAGCCACCCTCCCTTGAGCTTTTTTGACGTCTCGTAAGGATTATTCCAGTAGCCAGCCATCACTTGCATCCCGCGAACAACCAGTTGACCGACCTCACCCGGAGCCACCGTCTCGCCGGGCGACACCTCCCGATCCGGATCGTGGGTGACGACTCGGCACTGGCTGATCAGGGTCGACTTGCCACACGACCCGAGATGGCTGAGCGTATCTTCAGGATGTAGAAGGAGCGTCAGGCTCGCCTCGGTCATGCCGTATCCGTTAAAGATGTTCGGGCAGAACTCGTTGAGGACCCGTTCCATGGTGGCCGACGAGATCGCCGAACCACCGGTCGTGATCAGCCGCAGGCTGCTGACATCGAACGCCTTGAAGCGTGGATGAAAAAGCATCTCTTGGATCTGTGTCGGCACCGCGAACAGCGTCGTCACGCGTTCGCTTTGAACGATTTCCAAGGTTCTCTCCGCCTCATAGCGACCAAGAACGATATTCGTGCCGCCGACCATCAGGTGGGGAATAAAGAACGCCTGCATGCCGCCCACATGATAGAGCGGCGCGATATGCAATGCCTTGTCGCGATGCTTGAGGCCGTACTCCATCACACAATTCATGGCGATGGCAACGTCGTTTGCATGGGTGTGCATGACCCCCTTCGCCCGCCCCGTCGTCCCTGAGGTGTAAACCAGCGCCGAGACGTCGTCGCCGGCCGGGCTCGGTCGCAACTCTCCACGGTCGACGGTTTGCTCGGCAAGCGCTTCAAAATGATGGTGACCCTCCGGCACATTCGCCGTGTCGTAGGCGCAGCTAATGTAGTCGTGAGCGCTGCGGAGTCGCCGCTGAATCTTCAAGGCGTTGTCCGTCAAGTAGCGGCCGTATACGAGGACACGCGCTCCGGAGTCCTCGATCACCTGCGCCGCCTCGCCGGGGGACAGCCGGAAGTTCAGTGGCACGGCGACGGCGCCGAGGATCTGGCATGCAAAATACGTGGTGACCGAGTTTTCCGATGTACTGACGTAGAACGCCACTCGATCGCTGGGCCGCACACCCATGTCAGACAAGGCCTGTGCGAACCGCCGCACACGCTCATACCACGCCCCATAGGTCCAGCGGCGATCCGCATAAACAAGGGCCGTGTCCTTGGGGTAGCGCTCGACCGCGTTCATCAGAATGGAGGCAATATCCATGACTTGCTCTCCTTAGAGGTTTGGCTTCAGACCCGGCAATTCCCGGGCCGCAATCAGGTATTTCGCCATTTCCGATGTTCCGCCGACGATGGGCAGGGCGCGCGCGTCCCGATAAATCTGCTCGGCCCGGCCGTACTCCTTGGTGATCCCGTCGCCACCCAAGATCTGCACCGTCCGATCGGCGCAAAAATTGGCGGTTTCGGTGGCAACGAGCTTGGCCTGCGCCGCTTCGCGCATCAACTCCTTGCCGCCGATCCCGCCGTCGTACATCTTGGCCGCGCGATAGGTGAGCAGCTCGGCGGCATCGATCCGCCAGCTCATTTCAGCGATCATGTCCCAGATCAGCTGCTTGGCGCCGAGGTTCTGGTCGAAGGTCACCCGGGTCCGGGCATGAGCCTTGGCGATATCGAAAGCCGAACGGGAAACACCGAGCCCCGAGCCACCGAGAATGATCCGCTCGAAATTGAACATCTCGAGCATGATCCGAAAGCCTTTGTTTCGTTCACCGAGAAGATGATCGGCCGGCACGCGCACGCCCTCGAAGGCAACCTCGCCGACAACACAGCCGCGCCGTCCCATGAAGTGATACGTGCGAGGAAAGCTCATGCCGGCGGCGCCATCCACCACTACGACGGCGGACATGCCCTTTTGGGCCGGCACATCCGGGTCGGTTATGCCGTAGACGATGTAAACGTCGGCGACACTGGCGTTGGAGATATATCGCTTGAGGCCGTCGATCACCCACTCGTTGGTTGCTTCGTCAAGGCGGATTTGCGTCTCCATACCGGCGGAGTCCGACCCGACATTGGGCTCGGTGACACCGATCGCGCCGATCGCCGTTCCGTCGAGAATGCCGCCGAGATAGCGATCGCGGGCGGACGGGGTTGCATGCTTGTGCAGCGGATAGGCGCACGACAGCGCGGTACCGATGGTCGTTTCGAAGGCGTAGTTCAGATAAGCCGCTTCTTCCGAGAGGATTGTAGCGTGCGTGAGGCCGGGAGAGCGCAGCGGCCCTCGATAAAGATCCCGGAACATCAACCTCAGATACCCGGCGTCGCCAAGCGCCCGGACCACGGTCTTGACCGCCTCCCAATCCTGACCGTCCTCAATGGCCTCCGCGCGCGGCGCGAGTTCCCGTTGCAGCACATCTCGAACCTCGCCGCGAAAGCGGCGGTCTTCGTCCGTCAGGAAAAAATCTTTCATGAGTGTTTTCTCACCGATTCAGGGACACCCACAATGCTGGCGAGCCGTTCGCTCTCGCGCAGAATTAACGCGAGATCCGAGTCGCGGACCGTGGGAAGCAGATGACGAGCCTTGCGCACGCGTTCGTAGTCGAGATCGGCGACGATGATTTCCTCGCCCGTTCCAGCCTCCGCAAGCGTGCGGCCAAACGCATCGAGGATGCGCGATCCACCCCAGAATGTAAGGTCGCCCTCTTGGCCTACCCGATTGGCCATGACCACGGGCAATCCATAGATCATCGCATAGAACCGGACACAGACGTCCCACCCACTGGGATTGTCGAATTCGGCGCCGACGGCCTCGCGGGCCGAGCTGATCGGCACGAAAAGAACCGTTGCGCCGTGAAGGGCAGACAGGTAGACGAGGCCGGGGTTCCAGACATCGGCGCAAATCAACAGGCTGGCGCGCCAGCGGTGGGCGAGTTCGAAGGTGTCCACGTAGCGTCCCGACGCATAATGCTTGCCCTCTTCCAGGGCGCCATAGGTCGGTAGATTGATCTTCCGGTGGATGAACAGGATGCGTCCATCGCGAACCGCAAACGAACTGTTATAAAATTGCGCCGCCGGCCCTTCCTCGATAAAGCCGAAGATCACGCAGATATCGCCGGCCGCGTCCGCGAGCGTGCTCACGACCGGGTCGCCGCGGTCGCGAGCCAGGGTCAGGGCGTCGTGCCCCGCGCTGTGGCCGGTCAAGGACACTTCCGGAAACATCAGGACATCCACACCCTTGCCTCGCGCGTCAGCGATCGCTTCCACGTGCTTTTCAACATTGGCGTCGATGTCGCCGAGTGCACTCTCCATCTGAGCGACACCGACACGCAGGGGGGTGGCCATACCCAATCGTCCTCAATTGCGAGAAACGGTGGAAAAGCCGTCCCTCGCTCGCGTCATGATCTTTCTCAGATGAGTCCGTTGTTCTTGAGGAAACTCTGGGCCACGTCCTCGATGGTCTTCTTCTCGACATCGACGGCGGCGTTGAGTTGAGCCATCGTCTCGTCGTTGAGCTTCGCCGATACCGCATTTAGGTGCTCGGCGATCTCGGGATTCTTGTCGAGCGTTTCCTTGCGAATGACAGGTGTCAGCGCGTAGGAGGGAAAAAACTCTTTGTCATCCTCCAACAGGACAAAATCGAAAGCGGGGATACGGCCATCGGTAGCGAACACGAGAGCAACGTCGACCTCGTTTTCTTTCAGCGCCTGATAGGTAAGCCCCGTATCCATGCGCTTGATGTTCGATCGATCGAATTCGAACCCATACACTTCCTGCAGCGGCTTCAACCCGTCGGCGCGAGCGTAGAACTCGGCGTTGCAGGCCAAGTCGATGTCGCCATCGTCTTTTACCTTTGCGGCGAGATCGCTGATCGACGTCATGCCCATCTTCTCCGCCTCGTCTTTGTTCATGGCCAGGGCATAGGTATTGTTGGCGCTGGATGGATCGAGCCATACCAATCCCTTTTCGGCGTCCAGCTCCTTGACCTTGTCATAGGTTTTCTCTGGAGACATGCGCTCTTCGACCTTGTTGTAGGTGATCAGCGACGTGCCCGTGTATTCCCAATAGACATCGATCTGGCCGTTTTCCTGGGCCTGCCTCAGGGCCGCGGAGCCCATGCCGGACCGTGTGTCGACGTCGTATCCCTTGGCCTTGAGAAGTTCCGAGGTGATCTGGGCCATCAACTGTTGTTCGGTAAAGTTCTTGCCGCCGACAACGATTTCATCCGCTGCCGCGGCTGTACAGGTTGTCGCCATAACGGCGAGAAGCGACAGAATACGCTTGCAATAGGTGATCATCTTCCAACGTTCCTCCTTCTTATTTCGGCTTCGATTTTTCATCTTAGCGCAGTGGATTGACGCCGCGAGGGACCAGCCGGAGCTGGCATTGCCCCACGACGAAATCAACGAGAACGGCGAGCAATGCGGTTGGTACCGCTCCCGCGAGCAGCATGCCGGTATCCATGAGATCGATGCCGGTGAAAATGAGCTCGCCGAGGCCGCCGCCGCCGATCAGGAACGCGAGCGCGGCTGTTCCGACGTTGATCGCAAGAGCGGTACGAATGCCGGCAAAGATAACGAACAAGGCATTCGGCAGTTCGACCCGCAGCAGGATTTGCCAAGCCTTCATGCCCATTCCGGTGGCCGATTCCTTAAGGTATGGGGGTACGGCGAGCAACCCGGCGTAAGCGTTGCGGACGATCGGCAAGAGCGAAGCGACGAACAAACCGAAGATCGAGGGCAGAAAGCCGATCCCGAGAAAGCTCATGGAGAGGGCGAGCAGCGCGAGCGTTGGAATCGTCGTGCCGACGTTGAGCGTCTGCATGATGCTCTCGGAGTATCCGCGCATCGCCGGCCTACTCAGCCAGACGCCAAGTGGCACGCCGAACAGGATGGCCAAGCTGCCGGAGACGGCGACGAGCAGCAGATGCTGCTGCACCAGATACACAATATCCGAAGAATACGAGACAATATCGCCGACGAGACCCGTGGCTTGGATACCCATGCCCGCAAGGAACGCAAGTATCAGCGGAAACACCTGGGCGAAACGGCTTTGTCCGAACACGACTATTCTCCAGCCCGCTTCAGTGCTCGCCGCCGCGGCGATAGGTTTCTCCGAGAACGTGGGTGATGCCGTTTTGCGTCACGCAACCGACATATTTGCCGTTTGACTCGACGCAGGGAAGCCACGTGATGTCGTGGGTGAACATTTCGGAGACGGCGGTGCGAAGGTCGGCCTCGGCGTTAGCGCGGGCGGTCAGTGGCACGTGGTGGTCGGCAACACTGCCGCGTTGCGCTTCAGCGGTCCCGCGCAGCACATAAGCGACGGGCCGGGCGTCGCGATCAAGAACGACCGCGTATTCCTTGTCGTGTTCGGTCATGAGGCTTCCGGCCTTCTCCAGCGTATCCTGTTTCGAAACGGTGGGGACCGTCGTGTCGACCGCGTCGCGAACCTTGACCAGGCGAAGTCTTTTCAATGTTCGATCGGTGCCGACGAAGTCGGCGATGAAGTCGTTGACCGGATGGGCGAGGATGTCGTCGGGAGAGTCGAATTGTTCGAGCTTGCCGGCGCGAAAGATCGCGACCTTGTCGCCCATCTTGACCGCTTCATCGATGTCATGGCTGACGAACATGATCGTCTTGCGCAACGTCGCTTGCATCTTCAGAAATTCGTCCTGAATGATTTCGCGGTTGATAGGGTCAATGGCGCCGAAAGGCTCGTCCATCAGCATCACGGGCGGGTCGGCAGCGAGGGCGCGAACAACTCCCACCCGCTGTTGTTGGCCGCCGGAGAGTTCCTTCGGGTAGCGCTTGAGAAAGACCGCAGGATCAAGCGCAACCATTTCCAGAAGCTCTGCCGCGCGCGTGCGCGCCTTGCCCATATCCCACCCGAGCAGCTGAGGAACCACGCAGATGTTTTCCTCGATGGTCATGTTCGGGAAAAGGCCGATCTGCTGAATGACGTAACCGATGCTCCGACGAAGCTCGGTGTCGTTGTAATCGTCTGTGTCCTTGCCGTTGATGAACACCTTGCCCGACGTGTGCGGAATTAGGCGATTGATCATCTTGAGCGCCGTCGTCTTTCCGCAACCCGACGGGCCAAGCAAAACGCAAATCTCGCCTTCCTTGACCTCCATGTTCACGTGGTCGGCGGCGACGATGGGGCCGCTCGGTGTCTCAAAGACCTTGGTCAGGTTCTCAAGAGTGATCATTCCGATGCTCCCCGTTCAACATTTTCAGCTTCTTACGCCGGAAGGCGTCATGCGGCTCTGCAAATACATCAGCGCGTAGTCGGCAACGATCGCGAGAATGCTCACCGCCAACGCTCCGGCAATCAGCTGGCGGGGATCCGTCTGCGATATCCCACGGCTGATGAGGACTCCAAGACCGCCGGCGCCGATATAGGCCGCAATCGCGGTGACGCCGATATTCATCACGACGGCCGTACGTACACCGGCCATGATCACCGGCACGGCCAACGGGATTTCCACGCGTCTCAGTCGCTGCAGGGGCGTCATGCCCATGCCGCGGGCGGCTTCTCTCAGGGCAGGATCCACGTTGGTGATCGCCGTGTACGTGTTCCGAATAATTGGCAATTGCGAGTACAAGAGGACCGCGATGACCGCAGGCAGATAACCGATGCCTTGTCCGATCAGCGACAGAACGGGAATCATCAGCCCGAACAGTGCGATTGAAGGAATGGTAATCACGATCGAGGCGATGTAGAGAACGATCTCGGCGGCGCGCTGGCTTTGAGTAATAGCGACGCCGATTGGAACACCGGTGAGAATAGCGAGCCCCACGGCAACACCGACGATCGCAATATGCTCAACCGTCAGCGACAAGATGACGTCGAGATTGTCGAAGATGAACGAAATCGTCTCCACGTTTCGCTCCCCAAGTATCGGCACTGACTATCTTGCGACCATGCAATCGGAACAACCAGTATCAATTGCACCGTCGAGGACTGTCGATTATTGATGTTGGGTCGTCTCGACCATTTCGTGACTTTAACGGTACCAATAGTTCAAACACTCGGTCAATAATGGTGATCTGTCAAGCCACGGACTATTAGAGTGCCAACAACCAAAACGAAGTTGTCACTAAAACGACGGGATTTGATGTATATCATCCTATCGAGGCCGATCTTTGGAAGTTTTGGCAATTCAACTGGGGAAAAATTCAGAAAAATTCCCCAAGCAACCTGTGCTGCGTGGGGGTGATCGCGTAAATGGTGCGATAGCACTGCGTGAAATGCGAATGTGAGCAAAAGCCGGTCGCAATGGACACTTCGAGGATCGACAGGTCGGTCTGCAGGACAAGTTGGCGGGCCCGCCTCAACCGGATGGCAAGATACTCTTGCTGCGGCGTGCACCCCTTGTGCTTTCTGAACAAGCGCTCGAGCTGACGAAGAGAGACATCGAGACGCTTGGCAATATCCGAAGACGCAAGAGGCGTTTCCACGTTTTCGGCCATCATCCGCAAGGCATCCGCGAGCTTTGGCGAGCGGCGCATCAGAATACGGTTCTCGACATTGCACTGATTGTCCGCGGGCAGTCGAATGCGATCATGGATGAACTGCTCCGAGACGCTGGTCGCGAGATCGGGCCCATGATCGGCTGCTATAATGGACAACATCATGTCGAGAACCGCGGTGCCACCGGAGCATGTGAATCGGTCGCGGTCGATCTCATAGACGGCATAGGTGACGTCGGCGTACGGAAACTCCTCGACAAAACTCTCGTGGTTTTCCCAATGCAGCGTACACCGGTATCCGTCAAGAAGGCCGGCCCGCGCCAAGACCAACGCTCCGGTACTGATCGATCCCAGCGCGACGCCATGGCGCGACAGCTTGCGCAACCACGCGAGTACCGGACCCGACGTGTAATCCTGGACAGCGATACCGGCGCATACCAAAACGATGTCCGGCCACTCTGTATCGCCGATTTCCCCGTCGGGGAGGACCGCGATGCCGTTGCTAGCGGAAACAGTCATGCCATCGGCTGAGTACAGACGCCACTGGTATAGCTGGCGACCTGTCAGTCTGTTGGCGGCCCTCATCGGCTCCATAGCAGCGGAAAACGACATCATTGCGAACTGAGGCAACATCAAGATGCCCACGTTCGTCGCTCGACCTGAACCGTTCCTACCGATCATGAACCGCACCTTCCGATGGCAGACGAACATTGAAACGACGATGATAACACACGTCGACTATGTGACAATTTGACAAAGGTGCATGGTTTTAACTGGGCGCCAGAGTATCTTGAGGGCGAACGACGGTCATGCCACGTACGCGATCCGAACGAAGGCGCGCGAGGTCCGAAAACCGGGCGATCCCGGTCGCGCCAGCCGGCCTTTCCGGCGGGCGTTTCAAACCCCTCGGCGACGGCGACGTCGGCCGCATTATCGACGCCGCGAAAGCAGTCCTCGAGCGGACGGGCGTCGAGATCGGCCCGAGTCCCTGCCGGGATCTTCTGAAGAAAGCCGGATGCCGGGTCGATTCCGATTGCAACCGCGTCTTCTTTCACCGCGCCTTGGTGGACGAGGCCTTATCCACCCGCCGAAGCGAGGTGCTCCTTGCCGGCCGCGACCCTTGCCACGACCTCAACCTGACCGGTGATCGGGTTCATTTCGGCACCGGCGGACAAGCCGTCAAGGTTCTCGACCTCGATGGCCGCGTTCGCGAAACCACGCTTGCCGACAACTACCATATTGGCCGCTTGGTCGATACATTGGAGCATATTCACTTCTATATGCGTCCCGTCGTTGCACGCGACATCGCAACCGAGGACATCGACGTCAACCAGTTCTACGCGTGTCTGGCGGCGACACCGAAGCACGTCATGGCCAATGCCTACGTCCCATCCCGGGCTCCGCTGATCCGGGAGATGGGCGACATCATGGCCGGTGGCGCAGCCGCCTTCGACTCCCGCCCGATCCTGTCGTTCACCGCGAGCTGGACGGTAAGCCCGCTGCGCTACGCGCTCGAGACATTGGAGGCTCTGGACACCATCGTCGACCACGGAATGCCGATCGTGACGTCGTCGGCGCCGCAAGCGGGAGCTACATCGCCCGCGGCTCTCGCCGGCACGCTCGTGCAACTAGTCGCCGAACAGCTCTCCGGCATCGTCTATGTCAATCTTCGGAACCCCGGCCATCCGCTCATCATGGGCTGCGTTCCCGCCCAGGCCGACCTCCGAACAGGGGCGTTCACCGGCGGGTCCGGCGAGTTTGCCCTGCTCAACGCCGCCTGTGCCCAGATCGCCCAACACCTCGAAATGCCGCTCTACAATTCCAGCGGCATTTCCGATTCCAAGATACCCGACGCTCAGGCCGGGGCCGAGAAGGCGCTGACCGGCCTTGCCGCCGCTTTGGCCGGATCGAACTACATCCACCATTCGGCGGGCTTTCTCGAGAGCTTGCTGACGGTCGCCTACGAGCAGTACGTGATCGACAACGATATCAACGGAGCGCTCATGCGGATGGTTCGCGGCATCGAGGTGACCGAGGAAACGCTTTCCGTCGACGTCATCGACGACGTGTGCAACGGTCCCAACCATTTTCTCGGCCACCCGCAAACCTTGAACTTGATGAATACGGAATATCTCTATCCGACGCTGATGAACCGGTCGACCCGCGACGACTGGCAGGCAGCGGGCGCTCAGGCGTTGCACGAAGCGGCCCGCGACCGCGCCCGCCAGATTCTTGTCGAGCATTGGCCAGAGCCGATCCCCGCGGACATGGACGCGGATCTAAGGCGCCGCTTCAATATTCTCCTGCCGCGCGAGCACATGCGCCCGGCGGCGTGATCGCAATCAGACTCCCGACAGGTCGTCGAGGCCAAGCAGCCGGCCGTCGAATTCCGCCATGGCATCCATAAGACAGTCCCAGAGGTAAAGCGCCGAAGCGCTGTCGGCCAGGATGTGAAAGGCCGGAATGCCGCTTCGGTCGTCGCGGACAATCACCGCCGACAGCCGCGCGAGAGAGGTTTGGGCCACCGCGAGATCGGCGAACCGGTGAAGCCTCAGGTCGACACCGCACAGCTTGGCGAGGCAGTCGGGTCCCGAAGCCCCCACGAGGTAAAGCCATGCGTGGCTGTCGGTACGCGGCAGGGGATAACATTTTGGGGGCAACACGGCCGCAATGACGCCATCCAACCGCCGCGATCGAACCGCCGGATTGTCCAGCAGCAGGACCTCGCTGTCGGCAAGGCGGGCGACGATTGTTCCGTCTTTCATGCGCTCGGCGCGATTGTTGATGTTCGGCACCCACCAACCTTCCCGTCGCAACCAGTCGAGGACTTCGACACCCTTTACGCCCCATCGCGACAGCGGCGAGAGGTCGGCAAGTCCCAACGGCCCGGCACCGCCACGACCGGCTGGAAACGCTCCGGCAACAGCCGCGCCGTTGCGTTCGCGCCATGTGCACCCGGCGGCTTCAAGGCGTCGGTAGACGAAGCGTCGGTGTCGGAAGTCGGTGGGATAACCCTCACATCTCCTGTCGCCGGTTGTCGGAATCATAGAACGGCAGCGCCGCCACCTGGGCCTCGATGCGCCCGCCCCCGGCACCCTTGATCACAAACCGCGCGCCCGGCCGGTCCAAGTCCGCGGCAACGACCGCGAGGCCGATGAACCGGCCAAGCGTCGGCGAGCACGCGACCGACGTTACGTGGCCGATGATCGCGTCGTCGCGGAGGGTCAGATGGCCCTCCGCCACCGACTCGCCACCGCCTTCGGGCAGCACGAAGCCGACAAGCGTCCGGGACAACGGGTGCCGGGAGTGAATGTCGAGGGCCCGGCCGCCAACGAAGAACGGCTTCCTGCGAGCGATCGCCCAGGCCATTGCAGCCTCTTGAGGCGTCATCGTGCCGTCGGTGTCCTGACCGATGATGATGTGGCCCTTTTCGAGCCGAAGTACCCGCTGCGCCTCCACGCCGAAGCGGCGAATACCGTCCTCGGCCCCCGCTTCTAAAAGGATGTCCCAGAGGGCCTCTCCGGCGCTCGCGGAAACATGAATCTCGTAGCCGAGCTCGCCGACGAAGCCGACGCGAAAGGCGCGCGCGGGGATGTCGGCGATCCTGCCGGTCCGGACCCCAAGATAGGGGAAGGCGTCGCGACCGAGGTCCATATCCGCTTGGACGCGCTCCAATACGGCGCGGGCGCGCGGGCCAGCGATGTTGACGCCGCAATACGCCGCCGTGACGTTGGTGATGTCGAGGTCGAGTTTCCACTCGGCGTTCCACCGCAGCATCGCTCGGTGGACGGCGTCGGAATTGCCCGTGGTCGTCGTGACGTAAAAATGCTCCTCCTCCAAACGGCAGGCCACACCGTCATCGATGATGACGCCCATCTCGTCGCACATCAGGACATAGCGGACGCGTCCCACTTCCTGCTTTTTGTAAGCAAAGGTGTAAATCCGGTTGAGAAACTCGGCGGCGTCGGGGCCGCGGACGTCGATGCCCCCGAGGGTCGAAACATCGATCAGACCGACGCCCGTACGCACCGCCGACACCTCCTCGCGGATCGCCCGCTCACGGTCCCGGCCGTAAAAGGCCGGCCGAAGCCATGCTCCCGCCACCATCATTTCGGCACCGGCTTCCAGGTGGCGACCTTGCATCGGCGAAAGCCGCACCGGCTGAAAGGATTGTCCCGCAAGATGAGCGAACGTCTCCGGCTCCGCCGGCGGCCGGTTGGTCCAGACCCTTGCGCCATCCAGGGGTGCGCCGGCCGCGTCGGCCAGCAGGCAGACGGCATTGACGGCCGATAGGCGTCCTTGGCTCGGTCCCATTCCGACCGTGGAAAACCGCTTGGCGAGCTCTACCGTCCGGAAGCCGTCGGCGACCGTATGTTGGAGGTCGGCGGCCGTCAGGTCCTCGTCGAAATCGACGAATTCCTTACCCTTGGGATGGGGAAAGATGGGCCACGGATGGTTCAGGCACCCGTTTTCCCGCCTCGGCGGCGACCACGTATCATCACCGGCCGCAGCGGCGCCGACAACGTCTCCCTCTGCCCGCGCGGCATCGAACGGACAGGGGCCAAGAACAGCTCCGGCTGCGTGCATGCCATCCGGAAGTTCCTTAACGAGCATGGCATGCCGGTCATTGGAGTAGACGACCTCGCCGCCGCCATGCGCGATGAGGGAGGCCGCCGGCGTAACCCCCAATTCGACGCAGAGCAGATCGCATTCGAGGTTGAACGCCGAGTGGTCCCGCGCCTGGAGACCCGCGATCCTGTTGTTCCGTTCGACCGCTTCGACCAACGCATCGGCGCGCCGCACCGGAACCCCGCGCTCCCGCACCCGGTCCCGTCGCGGATCAGAGATCGCGTCGCCGCCCATCTCGACGACGGTAACGGCGCAACCGGCGTCAATGAGATCGAGGGCGACGCCATATCCGTCGCCGTTGCATGTCGCGACGACAGCCTCGCGGCCAGGCCGAACGCCGTACAGATGGATCAGACGCTGCGCTGCCGAGCCGTGGATGATCCCGGGAAGATCGTTGTTGCGGAACACGGCGGGCCGGCCGATGACGCCGGTGGCGATGACCGTCCGCCGGGCACGCAACTTGTAGAAGCGGTCGCCGCGCACCATGGTGAGCATGTGGTCGGCAAACCAGCCGGTGCAAGTCGTCCCGGTCATGACGCGGATGGCCGGCTCGGCGGCGACGGCTTCGGCCAAAGCGTCCCGGTGTCGATCGCCCTCGCCGCCGTCGGCGCCCAGGCGCCGGTAGTTGAGCGCTCCGCCGACCTCGGGGTCGCGTTCGACCAGGATCACCTCCGCGCCCGCCTCGGCGGCCGCCAGGGCAGCACTCATGCCGGCCACGCCGGCCCCGATCACCGCCACGTCGGCGAAAAGATAAGCTTTGTCGCAACGTCCCCGGCGCGGCTCGGCCTTGGGGTCGAAGCGGCCAAGCCCGGCGCTTCGCCGGATCACCCGTTCCCAGTGCCGCCAGGCGCCACGGGGCCGGAAGAAGGTGCGATAGTAGAAACCGACCGGCATGAAGCGCGACAGGCGTTCAAGCCCACGCAGGCGATCATTGACGAGGCTGCCGAAATAGTGTTGCCCCCACACCGCCAATCCGTCCCGCACGGGGTAGCGGTCGGCGAGAATGTTGGGTTCGCCGCCGATCTGGACGAGCGTGTTAGCGTCGTCGCCGGTGAGGGTAAAGGGGCCGCGCGGACGATGATACTTGAACGATCTGGACATCAACCACTGGCCGTTGGCGACGAGAGCGCTCGCGATGGTATCGCCGACGAACCCGGAATACTGGCGTCCTTCGAACGTGAATGTTCGCGGCGCTTGGCGATCAATGAAGCGGCCATAAGGCGGAGGGAGCCTCGCCTGCGTCATGAACCGGTCCCTTGAACCGGCTTAGCGCGGGGGGGCGGAATGGTGCGGAGGATCTCGTCGGTGACAGTATTTCGTTCGGCAATGAACCAGTAGCCGGAGGCGACGTGGCACCACCATTCGCGAACGATACCCGGCGGCGTGTGCGGACCGAAAATATGATCGGCCCATGCGGCGTCGTCCTCGGAGGCCGGGTCGGCGGTTTCCGGGACGGTACCGCCGTAGACAAATTCGGTGATGCTCCGGGGGCCGTTCAGGGGGCAGGGCATGAGTTTCATGAGCAGGCTCGCGCGCGGAGTTGATCAGTGGCCCACCGAAGCGGCACCCTTTTCGCCGAGCAAGCGGAAATCGCGGAATCGCTCCAGGTGAAATGGCTTCAGAATATCGGGTTGCCGCCCCGTGGCGATGCACTCGGCCATGCGCTTGCCGGCGACCGGGGTCGCCTTGAAGCCCCAGGTTCCCCATCCCGCGTCCACGAAATAGTTCGCGAGCGGCGTCAGCCCCATGATCGGCGCGAAGTCCGCGGTCATGTCGGTCACGCCCGCCCACTGCCGCATCAACCGTGCCTCGGCAAGGAAGGGAAACAGCTCGAGAATGTGCATCGTCAGGCTCTCCTTGAAATCCAGAGTGGCGCGCGTGCCATGCAGCGGATACGGGTCGGTAGCACCCCCCATCACCAGTTCGCCCCTCTGACTTTGCCATATGTAAACGTGGAGACTGCCGGAGACCACAATGGGATCTAGAACCGGCTTCACCGGCACGGACACGCAGGCCTGCAGGGGATACGGCTGGATTGGCAGACGCAGCCCCGCCATCGCGCCCACCTGCACAGATGTTCCGGCAACGGCCTGAACGGCGCGCCCGCAGCCGATGCGCCCGCGGTTGGTCTCGACGGCAATGACCCGACCGCCTTCGCGGACGATTCCCGTGACCTCGGTTTCCTGCAGAATGTGTACGCCCCTGTTCGCCGCAGCACGGGCATATCCCCATGCCACGGCGTCATGGCGCGCCGTGGCGCCGGTGGGGTGATAGAGTGCCGCCAGAATCGGAAATCGCACGGACCGCGACAAATTCAACTCGGGGCACAGCGTCGCGAGATCGTCCAGACCGACGAACTCGGACTCGACGCCGAGGTGCTTGTTGACTTCGGCCCGCCAACGCATGGTTCGTATGGCGGCATCGGTGTGCGCGAGCGTCAAGTGGCCGCGCTCCGAGTACATGAGATTAATGTCGAGCACATTGGACAGGTCGCGCCATAGCTCCATCGATTCGCGATAAAACGCGACGCCCTCGGGGGTCAGGTAATTGGCGCGGATGATCGCGGTGTTACGGGCAGTATTGCCGCCACCCAGGTATCCTCGCTCGATGACCGCTACGTCCCGGATGCCGTGGTCCTGTGCCAGGTAATATGCAATCGCCAAGCCATGCCCGCCGCCGCCGATGACGACGACGTCGTATGTCGATTTGGCCTCGCGCTCGTCCGGCAGGAAGGGGCGGCTTGGATAGGAGCACCGGAGACCATACTTAAGGAGCGTCAGGGGCACCCGGTTTCAGCTCCACGGAAACGGACTGTTCGAAGTGGGATGCAAGTCGCCCGTTTCGAATCGCCGGAAACGGAACGGCTCGAGAAGGGACCGAGACTGGCCGGTGACGATTTCCTCCGCGACCAGCTTGCCGACGCCGATCATCTTGAACCCATGGTTGGAGTCGGCGATGACGGTGCAGTTCCCGTGGAAGCGGTCGAAAATGGGGAAACTGTCTGGCGAAAAGGCGCCGATGCCGCCCGACGGCTCGCGCTTGAACCGGGCATGTTGGCCCTCGAAGCGCTTCTGGCAGTGCGCCAAAGCCGAAACCCACATGTGCGCGAAATCGGCGCCAACCACGAACTCTGGCGACTCGGGGCCATAGGGGTCCACGGCCACCTCCTTGGGATCGGTCTCGATGGGGAACGGTTGGGCGCCGCCCTGGATGCCGCCGAAATGGAAATCGGGCTTGTAGTAGATGCCCCACATGCGATCGGTGATCAGCGATCCGTCCTCATCGGAAAGCAGCGGGGCGTCGCTGTCGACGTGAATGACCGGCGGGAAGGCGCCGTCGTTGGTCCGCTGCAAATCCGGATTGACGCCCAATGTTCCCTCCTGAAGCGACCAATAAACCCAAATGGGTACGTCGGGATGGATGGTGCCATCGCGCGCCTTGACGAAGATGGTTTCGGGCAGATCGAGAAGCTCCCAAAGCCGCCGGATCCACGGACCGACGGCGACCACAACTTGGGTACATTCGACGGCACCGCGATCGGTCTCGACCGCGGTCACGGCGCCGCTGCCGTCGCGGCGAAATCCGGTGACCGTGACGCCGGTGAGGATGCGCACGCCCGCCGCCTCGGCCTTATCGGCGAGCCCATAGACGGCCTTACCGTTGTTGGCGTAGCCGCCCCTGTGCTCATGCAGGACCGACGTTATTCCCTCGGCCCGCCAGTCCTCGAAAATCGACCGCATATAGGCCCGGGAGTCGGCGGCGCCCTCGACGAACGTGGAGGCGTAACCGATGTCGCTTTGTTCGCGTGCAATGCCGGCGACGTCAGCGCACATGCATTCAGGCGAGACCTGCATGTATCCGACTGGGTGATAGCCGAATGCGGCCGGATCGCTCTCCCAGACGTCGACGCTATCGGCCATCAGTTCGCGCATCGCCGGCTGGAAGTAGTTGTTGCGGATGACACCGCAGGCGATGCCGGAGGCCCCGGCGGCAATGCCTGCCTTGTCAACGACGACGATATCCGGCGTCCGCCCCTGAGCGCGGATCAACTCGGCCAAATGGGCGGCCGTACTGAGGCCGTGGATGCCGGCGCCGATGATTAGAAAGTCTGTTCTCGTCGGGAACGGCATGCTTTCTCCCGCATCCCATTGACAGCGTGGACGGACTATGGGGCCCGCCTTCGAAAACAAGCGAAGAGAAAAGGAGTATGGCCCTTGAACAGACCGGCCCGTTGTCGCACGTTCGACGACCCTTGGCTCGCGTACGACGTTTCAGATCCGCCGATCCTCAAGCTCGTTTAGAGGGCATTGTCACGTCAAGAGCGTCGGCCTGCACCGTGGACGGCGAGCGGCGGAGGTTGGCGACGACCACCGTGCCAAACGTCAGGAACCTGCGGCGGACGGTCCACACTCTTGACCGCAGGTTTCCGCCAATTCCAACTTTTCCCGACCGAGCTGAGGACACATTTTTCTTCAACTCAGAACCCTGAGATGTAGAAGCGTTTTCTCTTTTGATTCATGGAGGTATTGGTAGCGGAGGAGGGACTCGAACCCCCGACACGCGGATTATGATTCCGCTG
>CAKZLS010000531.1 GCA_937127205.1 uncultured Rhodospirillales bacterium | reverse complement strand
AATGTGGATACCGAGACCGACACCGGTTTCGGAATGGTCCGCGTCGAAGTGCATTGCAATCGCTGCGGTGCTCACTTGGGGCACGTCTTCCCCGATGGTCCTCAACCGACAGGGCAGCGGTATTGCATTAATTCAGTATCTTTAAAGCTCGATCCCGAAAGTAAAGACTGAATACGCGCCGAGCCGCTTGCACATGGGCCTGGGCTTGCCGATGTTCAGTTGGCATGAAGCTGCAGGTGATTGACGTCCAGTCGTCCCATCCCCTGAAGGACCCTGTAGACTGCAATGCTTGAGTCATAGGACGCATCGGTGAGATTGATGCGGGCGTTATTGACTTCGTTCTCTGAGTCGAGAACGTTGATGACAGTCTCCTTTCCGGCCTGCCGTAGCTTGCGGCGGGCGATGAACACTTCCTCGGCGATATTGACGCCGTTTTCCAAGAGGTCGACCCGTTTGCGCGCGGTGAGGAGTTCATGCCAGGCAATCCGTGTCCCTTCCAGAACCTCGCGGGTGGACGTCTCAAGATTGTCCAAGCTGGCCCGATAATCGAAGGCGGCCTGGGCAACGCTCGATTTGGTGGCGAATCCGTTGAACAGATTCCACGTGGCTTGCAGAACGACGGAAAACTCTCTGCGGGTTCCCTGGACCAGATCGAAGTCTTTTTCCACGTTAGCCTGCGCCACCACGTCCAGCGTCGGATAGAAATCGGATCGAGCAAGCCGTCGGCGCTCGGAGGCGACGGCAACGGTGGCAAGAGAGCTATTGATGATGGGGTTTTCTTGCTCGGCGATCTTCAAGGCCAGGTCCAGGTCACCCGGAAGCAGGTCCTTGGGAGGATCCGGATCGGTGAGGTTGGCCAAGTCTGGCGCATGGTTAAAAATCTGAATATAGCGGCTTATGCCATCCTCCAGCGCACCTTCGAACGCGACTCGGCGTTCCTTGGCCACTTGCAACCGCGACTTGGCCTGGAGCACGTCCACGGCGATGCCGGATCCGCGCAGAACGCGTTCGTCTTCAAGTTCGAGCTGGACTTTGATGGTCTCTTCCTGGAGACGGGCCAATTCGACCAGCCGCAAATTGCGTAAGACCTCGACGTAGGCCCTGATACCCTCGAACAGAATATTCTGGCGCGTGCCGCTATAGGTGAATTCCGCCACTTCGAGATTGAGGCGCGCTGTTTTCACCTCCGCTGGCGTCTCGAAGCCGTCGAAGACATTTTGCGTGAGCTTGACACCCGCGAGCTGCCGCGTTGAAGACCAATCTTGCTCGCCCTCGTCGGTGAGCGGGCTCTTGATGTGTTCCGGGCCGATCTCGCCGGTGGCGTCTACCCGGGGGAGAAAGCCGGCGATGGCGATGTCCACGCCCTGGCGCACGGACTCCACTTCCTTCTGCCGCGCGAGGATCTCGGGATTGTCCTTGAGAAGTCCCTTGAGTTCATGCTTAAGCGGTTGGGCGTTGGAAACACCGACACCAGACAGGCAAATTGCAAAAGCAATGCATGCGCCCATCCGAACAATAAATGTCAACGTTTCCCCCTTTGGCGATCGTTCCAATTGCGCCCATCATTTGCGGACTGTATCTAAATGGAAACCCCCCGTCAAAGTAGTAGCAGGGAAGAATACGTGACCGAATTGATTATGCTGCTTCTAATCATAGATCGTAGAGTATGATAGGTCGAAGCGCTAACTTCTTGAAAAAGGCCCGTTTGGGGGAGTTTTGTGCTAAATGAGATGGCGCGCGCAAACGACGATTTACACACCTCTCGACGCATTGATTTGATTCGACAATGTGGCTCCACCGCCACAGATTTCGCCGGAGATGGAGACTCGCCTCGGGCAGTTGGAGGCTTATGCCGAATCGGTGACGCCGTAACCGCCGCCGCCCGGGGTTTCGATCACAAACGCGTCGCCGGACGCCATTTCCGTCTGGTCGGTGCCGCCGAGCACCTCGACCCTTCCGCTGGCGCGCTCGACGGTATTGTGCCCCACCTCTCCGGACCCGCCGCCGGCCAAGCCGAAGGGCGGAACAAGCCGGTGGCCGGACAGGATCGCCGCGGTCATCGGCTCTCGGAACTCGATGCGGCGAACCGCGCCGTCGCCACCGTTCCACCGTCCCCGGCCGCCACTGCCCCGGCGGATGGAGAACGCGCGCACCAGCACCGGGAAACGCCATTCCAGGACTTCCGGATCGGTCAGCCGCGAATTGGTCATGTGGGTGTGGACGGCGCTGGTGCCGGGGAAGCCCGGACCGGCGCCGGACCCGCCGCAGATGGTTTCGTAGTATTGGTAGCGGTCGTTGCCGAAGGTGAAATTGTTCATGGTTCCCTGAGCGGCCGCCATTGTGCCGAGCGCACCGTACAGCGCGTCGGTTACGCACTGAGACGTTTCCACATTGCCGGCGACGACCGCCGCCGGAAACTGCGGATTGAGCATGCAGCCCTCCGGAATGATGATTTGCAGCGGCTTCAAACAGCCCGCGTTCAGCGGAATGTCGTCGTCAACCAGGCTCCTGAACACGTACAGAACGGCAGCCTTGCACACCGCCGTGGGCGCGTTGAAGTTGGTGTCCAGCTGATCCGATGTTCCCGTAAAATCGATGGTGGCGGTGCGCGCCTTGGCGTCGATGGCGATGGCCACCTTGATAACCGCGCCGCCGTCCATTTCATAGGCATAGCGTCCATCCTTCAGAACATCGAGGACGCGGCGGACCTGCTCTTCGGCGTTGTCCTGGACATGGCCCATGTACGCGGTCACCACGTCGAGGCCGAAATGCTCGACCATCTTGCGCAATTCCTGAACGCCACGTTCGTTGGCGGCGACCTGGGCGCGGAGGTCGGCCATGTTCTGCTCGGGGTTGCGGACCGGCCAAGGACCGCTTCCGAGCAACGCCCGGAATTCCGCTTCGCGCAGGCGTCCTTGTTCCACCAGCAAGACATTGTCGAGCAGGACGCCTTCGTCTTCCACCGTCCGGCTGTCGGGCGGCATGGAGCCGGGCGTGATGCCGCCGATGTCGGCGTGATGGCCGCGCGAGCCCACGAAAAACAGGATTTCCCGGCCGGGTGCGTCGAACACCGGTGTGATTACCGTCACGTCGGGGAGGTGGGTCCCGCCGTTGTAGGGCGCGTTGAGCACGTAAACGTCGCCGGGTTTCATGGTTCCCCGGCGCTCGCGGATCACCGTCTCGATGCTTTCGCCCATGGATCCCAGGTGCACCGGCATGTGCGGCGCGTTGGCAACCAGTTCACCGTCACGGCTGAACACCGCGCAGGAAAAATCCAGGCGCTCCTTGATGTTCACCGAATGCGCGGTGTTGGCCAAGGTCGCCCCCATCTGCTCGGCGATCGACATGAACAGATTGTTGAACACCTCCAGCATGACCGGATCCACCCTTGTGCCCACGTC
>CAKZLS010000530.1 GCA_937127205.1 uncultured Rhodospirillales bacterium | reverse complement strand
GGAGACATCGGCGGCACGTGAGGCAGGAGCAGACCCTTTTGAGGCCGTCTGTCGCGCCGCCACGGACGCCCCGCCGGGTTCGGAGGGCCTCGTCTTTCTTCCCTACCTCACCGGAGAGAGGTCGCCTCACAACGATCCCCGGGCGCGCGGGTGTTGGCTCGGCCTCAGTCGCCGTCACGAACGACGACACATGGCGCGGAGTGTCGTCGAAGGCGTGTGCTTCGCGCTCCGGGATCTGGTCGAAGTCGCCATCGGTCTCGGATGCTCGGCCGATGAAATCCGGGTGGCTGGCGGGGGCGCGCGCAGCGAGCTGTGGCTGCGCGTTCTTGCCGACATTCTCGGTCGGCCCGTACGACCGGTTTCCGGCTCGGACGCATCCGCGCGGGGAGCCGCGGCGCTTGCTATGCAGGCGGCCCTGGACACGGACATCACGAAGATTGCCACGGCATGGGCGCAATGCGGCGACGAGGTTATGCCCGAGCCGGCTAATGTCGCTCTTTATGAATCGCGCTATCAAATCTTCCGCGACCTCTATCCGGCGACGCGAACGTTGATGCACCGGCTGGTCGCGGAGACGTGAGCGCTAATACTTGGCCAAGGTCTTCATGGCGCCTTGTTCGTTTAGGCTCTCCAATGCCTCTCTTACCTGTTCGACAAGAACCTCGGAGCGCGGCAGGTCGTCGCCGAAAACCTCTCTAACGTCGAGGAACTTCTGAGGGTCCGTTCCGGCCGCTCTGGCATGTTCGGACAGCACCCCAGCCATCGGATCCATAACCTCGATCTTGGACCCTTGGTCGTCGGTTCCGGCCATGGCGCGGCACCAGCTGGCGATGACCAGGCTTGCCCGCTTTGTGGGGCCGCCGCGTTGGAGTTGCTCACGAACGGTGGGCAGGATGAACTTCGGAATTTTCGCGGATCCGTCCATGCAGATGCGCGAAACCTGATCCTTGATCGCCGGGTTCGAAAACCGTTCGACGAGGGTCTTCTTGTAGGTTGCGAGGTCGATCCCCGGAACCTCTTCAAGGATTGGTGTCACCTCTTCTTCCATGAAATCGGCAACAAATTTGCGGAACAGGTCGTTGGCCATGACCTCGTGAATGTACTCGAAACCGGCAAGATAGCCGAGATACCCCATCGCCGAATGGCTTGCGTTCAGAAGACGGATCTTCATGGTTTCGTAGGGGTGCACATCCGACGTCATCTGGGCACCGGCGCGGTCCCACTGGGGCCGGCCGTCGCAGAATGCATCCTCGATGACCCATTGTCGGAACGGCTCCGTCACCACCGGCCAGGCATCGTCGATGCCGTACGTTTCGCGGATGGACGCGCGATCGGCATCGGTTGTCGCCGGGGTAATTCGATCAACCATGCTGTTGGGAAAGGCGCCGTTTTCCGCGATCCAATCGCGCAGCGACGGATCACGGCGCGCGGCAAAGCCGAGGAGCATTCGTTTCGTGACGTCGCCGTTGCCGGGGACGTTGTCGCACGACATGACGGTGAACGGCCTCAAGCCTCGTTGACGACGGCGATCCAAGGCTTCCGCAAGATAGCCAAAGGCGGCGACCGGTTGAGTCGGATTTTGCAAATCGTGCTCAATGTCGGGGTGATCCAGGTTGGATTCGCCGGTTTCCGGATCGAGGTAGTAACCGCCCTCGGTGATGGTGAGCGAGACGATCCGAATATCCGCCGCCGCCATCTTCTCGAGAACCGCCTCGGCGTTTGCCGGAGCGAACAGGAAGCTGGTCATCGCGCCGATGACGCGAGCC
The DNA here is from genome assembly GCA_937127205.1 of uncultured Rhodospirillales bacterium. Lineage (GTDB taxonomy): Bacteria > Pseudomonadota > Alphaproteobacteria > Rhodospirillales > Defluviicoccaceae > CAKZLS01. The sequence continues at coordinate 2,381 of CAKZLS010000530.1, read as the reverse complement.
TCGGTGGCGGCTCCGGGACCGCGTTCGACCACGGCATACAAGCAATCCTGCGGCACCAGGGCGTCGCGGATGCGGCTGTCGTGCTGAAGCAGACCGACGCCGCAGATTCCCCACTGCTTGTCACCGGTCTCGGCGATGACGTCGTCGACGTACACGGCCTGATGGGCGCGGTGAAAACCGCCAACGCCGATGTGCAAGATACCCTCGGTGATGTCTCGACGGTCGTAGGCGGGACCTCGGACATTCGATGGCAAGCCGTTTAACGAGGCGTTGTCGAGCTTGACGGGATGGCTTGGGGAAACCGTGTTATTCATTGTCATGCCTCCTTGGCAAATGGCCTTCGATGCGCGAGCCGCAACGGTCACCGATCGTCATGTTGTTTCAAAAAGCTCAGAACGCGCTCGCGTTTGGGCAGCGCCGGGATCGCACCGCGTTCCATCGTTGCCACCGCGCCTGTGGCATTCGCAAAGCGGCAGAGATCCTTCAGTCTTGCCTCGTCGTCGATGACCCTTGGGTCGGCGAGGATCCCCTGGAGCAACCCGGCGACAAAGGCATCCCCGGCGCCCGTGGCATCCACGGCCGTTGCCGGGAGACCAGCCACCTCGCCCTCGAACTCGCGGGTGAGGTAGAAACACCCTTTCGCTCCGCAGGTGACGATGAGAAGCCGGAGCTGGTTGTGCCAGAGGCCCCGCCCGGCCCGTACCGGATCGCTAACGCCGGTCAGAAACTCCAACTCTTCTTCGCTGACCTTGATGATGTCGGCCTTCGGCCATGCCAGCATCATTCCCGCCTTGGCCGCTTCGGCATCGGGCCAGAGCGCCAGCCGGAGGTTGGGATCGTAGGAAATGAGCAGGCCCGCATCCTGGGCCGCCGTCACTGCCAGCAAAGCCGCGCTGCGGCACGGTTCATCGATCATGCCGATCGAGCCGAAATGCAAAAGCTTGGCGCGGCGGATAAGATCAACGTCCACATCCTCGGCGGCGAACAGCATGTCGGCACTGGGATGGCGGTAAAACATGAACTCGCGATCGCCATCGGCGCGCAGTGAAACGAAGGCCAGGGCCGTCCGCGCCTTGTCGGTGAAGCGCAGAGGTCCCACGTCGACACCATAAGCAGCGAGCGTATCGGCGAGGAAATGACCGAACGCGTCGTCCCCGACCTTTCCCATGAACGCCGCCGTCGCGCCAAGACGCGACAAACCCACCGCCACGTTTGCGGGCGCTCCGCCGGGCGCCTTCTTGAAAGCTGGGGCATCGACGAGGCTCGTGCCGGTTATCGTCGGAACAAAATCAATCAGAAGTTCGCCCAGGCATACGGCATCAGGCATATCGGTTACCTCGCACTCGAAGGGGGCCAGTTGAGGCGCGAGCGCTCGGTCACGCGCCGGTTTAGACGTTCTGGCAATTCGATCATGGCATCGAACACGATGTCCGCACCCGAAACCACGCCGGTCGAAGGGTGTCGCTCAGCGTCTTTGTATCGAGCCCAGGCCATATCTCAGGGATCCTCCCGGCCAGCGATCATGGTGCACATATCCCATGATCGCCGACGCCAGACATTCTTAGTTTACAGATGTCGCCTGTAGCGGATTGGTTGGCTTTGTTAACTTCTGCTGGAGCCATTTCGAACGTTTCAGATCCTAGGAGGCGAAGAGTCCGACCCATAATAATGTGAGCTCGGATTCACCGTACAATTTGCGGCGTTTGCGGTGCCGATTGAAGTGCGCCGCCCCATTCTCGCGTGGCGCGGCGAACCTCAATAGCCGGCGCGGTGCCCTACTCCGCGGGCACCTCGGCACCGGATGACTGTGCGGAGCGTTGCATCCTCTTGGAGAGCTGCAAATCCGTCCATGCAAGCACAAAGTAAATGAGCGTGCACCAGATCGTGATGTCGTAGAACAACTCACGGTTCACGTAGTAGTCGTAAAGATTTGGGCTGTTGAACAGGACACGCCAAGCGAGCACGGCCGGGACGATCAGACCAATCACGATCCAGATCGCCCGGATGATTTTGATCGGTATGGTCGTGCCTCGGACATGCTCGTGTTTTTCCTTCGCCGCCAATTCGGCATGGTACGCTTCGACCTGTTTTTGAAACTCCTGCTCCCGCTTCTCGGCCTCGGGATAACTGCGATCGGCGCCATATTTCTTCGCCAAAATGGTATAGACCACGATCGAGAGCAACCACGTCGGCAGGAACAGGTACACGAACGGGATGATGTTGAGGAAGTTCAACCCAAAGCCGAACGCCAGGCATATTCCCCAGGTGATCAGCGCCGGCATGTTGTCCTTGACGCCCTTGAGGCGGTGCCAATTGCTCTTGTAGCCTAGTGGATAGTCTCTAACGTTTGATGCCCGCGCTTGACGGCGGCGATGATGTCC
>CAKZLS010000529.1 GCA_937127205.1 uncultured Rhodospirillales bacterium | reverse complement strand
GCTGGGATGCCGCCTGTTTATCGCTACCGTTTTCACGCACGGATTTCTACTGTGCATGGGTTGATATCGACTTTTTGATGGAGACCCCCCCCCACCCCCCGTGGTGCGCCCATTCCGACAAGAGGGGGGTACGGGCGGTCGCGCGCGTCCGCCGGCAACGCCATGATCGCTCATTCGGGGCGTGCCTCTTTGACGGCCAGTTTGGACTCGCGGTGGGCCACGTAAACTGTGGCGGCGATGATCAAAGCGGCGCCCACCCAGGTCCAGATGTCGGGGCGTTCGCCGAATAGCAGGAACCCGAGAATGGCGACGAAAACCAGCCGCGAGAAGTCGAAGGGCAGGATAACGGATGCATCCGCCGCGGCGCAGGCGCGGGTCAGCATTACCTGGCCGAGCGTGGCCATTAGACCCATCAGCACCAGCCAGATCCACATGTCGAGCGTCGGCGCGGTCCACACGAACAGTGCCGGGATCAGCGACAGCGGCGTGATCAGGAGCCCCATGTAGACGACGATGACGTTGGGGTCCTCGGTACGCGACAGCGCCTTCACCGACAGCACGGCGACGGCCATGAACGCCGCCGAAGCCAGCGCGATCAAGGCCGCCGGCTGGATGGTCTCGACGCCGGGGCGCAAGATAATCAGGGCGCCGGCGAAGCCCACCAGGATGGCGGTCCAGCGCCTGAGCCGCACCCGCTCCTTGAGCACCAACGCGGCGCCGACGCTGGCGAATAGCGGGGCGGTGAAGGTGAGCGCGGTCACTTCGGCCACCGGCAGCAGGCCGATGGCGGTGAAGAAACACAGCATCGCCGCCAGACCCACCAGCGAGCGGAACAGGTGCGTTCCGAACCGTTTCGTCCGGAGCCCGTCGAGGCCGACCCGGAGGACCCACGGCACCATGAAGGCCAATCCGAACAGGTTGCGGAAGAAGGCGATCTCGATGGTGTGCATGTCGGCGGACAGGAACCGGACGATGGCGATCATCGCCGCGAAGCTGGCGCCGGAGCCGATCATGTAGACGATACCCCGCGTCGGCGCGGACAGGCGGGCGAAGGCATTGGCGGCGGATTGAAGCTCGAGCATGACCGGTAAGATGGTTTGGATGAGGCACGTTTGCGCATGCGGACGGCGCGGGTCCGGGTTGCGCCGGCTGCGCGCCATCCGCATACTGCGCCCAAACGAAACGAACGAAAAGCCCGGGGAGCTTACGTCATGGCCGAACCACTCTGGCAACCCTCCGAAGACCGTATTCTGGAGGCCAACCTCACCCGCTTCATGGACGAGGTGGACGGCGATTGGAACGTCAATGTCGCCGACTTCGCGGCGTTGTATGATTTTTCGGTCAATGAGCGCGAGAAGTTCTGGCAAAGCGTCAAGGACTTCACCGGCGCCGTCGCCGAGACGTGGGGCACGGTGGTGCTGGAGGACGGCGACAAAATGCCGGGCGCCCGCTGGTTTCCCGGCGCGCGGCTGAATTTCGCCGAGAACCTGCTTCGCCGCCGTGACGGGGCCGATGCCATCGTGTTTCACGGCGAGGACCGGGTCCGCCGCCGGCTGAGTTACGCCGAGCTCTACGACGAGGTGTCGCGGGTGGCCCAAGCACTTCGTGCCGCCGGGGTGACCACCGGCGACCGGGTCGCCGGGTATCTGCCGAATATGCCCGAAGCCATTATCGCCATGCTGGCGGCCACCAGCATCGGCGCAGTGTGGTCCTCATGTTCACCGGACTTCGGTGTCGAGGGCGTCGTGGACCGGTTCGGGCAGATCGAGCCGAAGGTGCTGTTCGCCGCCGACGGCTACTTCTACAACGGCAAGCCGCAGGACTGCATCGAAAAGCTCGATGAGATCCTCGTCAAGTTGCCGTCGGTCCGCCGCTCGGTGATCATCCCCTATACCCGCGACGATCCGCCGCTCGACGACCTGGCGCACGCCGTGACCTGGGCCGACTTTGTCGCCGACGTCGAGGCTGGCGACATCGCGTTTGAGCGATTGCCGTTCGATCATCCCGTCTACATCATGTACTCGTCGGGGACCACCGGCGTGCCAAAATGCATCGTCCATGGCGCCGGCGGCACGCTGCTGCAGCACCTCAAGGAGCACCAGCTTCACTGCGATATCCGCCCCGGTGACCGGGTGTTTTATTTCACTACCTGCGGCTGGATGATGTGGAATTGGCTGGTCAGCGTGCTGGCCTCCCAGGCCACGGTGCTGCTCTATGACGGCTCGCCGTTCTATCCCAGCGGCAACGTGCTGTTCGACTACGCCGACGCCGAGGACATGACCCTGTTCGGTACGTCGGCCAAGTATATCGACGCGCTGGCCAAGGCAGGCTTGGAGCCCATGGAGACCCACGGTCTGGCGCACCTCCGGACCATGACCTCCACGGGATCGCCGCTGGCGCCCGAATCCTTCGACTACGTTTACCGGAGCATCAGGCGGGATGTGCATCTGGCATCCATCGCCGGCGGCACCGACTTGATCAGCTGTTTCATGCTCGGCAATCCGCTGGCGCCGGTGCGGCGCGGCGAGATCCAGACCCGGGGCCTCGGGATGGCGACGGACGTGTTCGACGACGACGGCCGCCCGGTGCGGGGCGAAAAGGGCGAACTGGTGTGCACCAAGGCGTTCCCGTCCATGCCGGTGGGTTTCTGGAACGACCCCGGCGGCTCGCGCTATCACGCCGCCTACTTCGAACGTTTTCCGGGCGTCTGGCATCACGGCGATTTCTGCGAACTCACCGATACCGGCGGCATCATCATCTACGGGCGTTCGGACGCCACCCTCAACCCGGGCGGCGTGCGCATCGGCACGTCCGAAATCTACCGGCAGGTGGAGCAACTCGAAGAGGTGGTGGAATCCATCGTCATCGGCCAGGATTGGGACAGCGATGTGCGGGTGGTGCTGTTCGTGGTATTGCGCGAAGGGATCACCCTAGACCCCGATCTGGCGGATCGGATCAAGCGGCACATCCGTGCCCATTGCAGCCCGCGCCACGTACCCGCCAAGGTTATCCAGGTGACCGATATTCCCCGCACCAAGAGCGGCAAGATCACCGAGCTCGCGGTTCGCGACGTAGTTCACGGCCGCCCGGTGAAGAACACCGAGGCCCTGGCCAATCCTCAAGCACTCGAACTCTACCAGGATTTACCGGACCTGCGGTCATAGCGGCGGGCCGGATCGATACGGGGCAGTTTCCTCAACCACCCACCGCCAAAACGCCTTGATCTTTGGCCGGTCGGCGGCGGCAGCCGGACACACCAGATAGTAGGCGAAGCCGGACGGCAGCTTAAGGTCGAAGGGAGCGACGAGGCGGCCCGCCGCGATGTCGTCGTCTACCAGTAGGCTGCCGCTGAGCGCCACGCCTTGGCCGTCCATTGCCGCCTGCAGCATCATATGGGTGTGGCTGAACCTCGGGCCGCGGGTGGCGTCGATATCGGTGACACCGGCGGCTTCCAGCCATGTCGCCCATGAGGGGAACGGCTCCAGCGGCAACATTTCTTCATGGAGTAAGGTGAATGCGGCGAGATCCCGGGGCTCGCGCAGCCGGTCCAGCAGCGCCGGGCTGCATACGGGAGTACCGGCCTCCTCGGCCACCAGCTCGGCATGGACGCCGGGCCAGCCGCCATCGCCGAAACGAATGGCGACGTCCACATTGTCGCGGGTAAAATCCACCAGTCGCTCGGCCGCGGCGATGCGCAGCTCGATTTCGGGGTGGCAATCCTGAAACCGGCTCATGCGCGGCACCAGCCACTTGGCGGCAAACGAGGGCAGTGTGCTGACGGTGAGCGGGCCGCCGGCCTCGTGCGCCTTGACCCGCTGCGTTGCCTCGGCAAGAGAGTCCAGGGCGTCGCGAACGCCCGGAAACAGCATCTGCCCCTCGTCGGTGAGCAGCAGGGCGCGGTTGAGCCGGCGGAACAACGTGATCCCGAGCTGCTCCTCCAGTGCCTTGATTTGGTGGCTGACCGCGGCCTGGGTGACATTCAATTCGTCGGCGGCGCGGGTAAAACTGAGATGGCGTGCGGCGGCTTCGAACGCGCGCAATGCGTTGAGCGACGGCAACCGACGGCTCATCTTCGGATCCTTCCATTAGATTTTCTTATGCGTGCCACAGAAATGGTCGTTTGTGGAGGTTGGATCAAGTCGATTACCCTATTCACAGATGAACCCGCTGGTTTAGCGAACCGGCCTGAAGATTTTGGAGTGACGGCGATGAATGCTCTGATGGCAAACGTTTGGGACGTAACTTCCAGGAACGCAACGCTCTCGGCCCGGTGCAAGAATGGTTTTGATATCGCAATAGCGATTCTTATCCGAGGCTTCGATGCTCTCGGGGAATGGCAGGATCGCGCGCGGGAGCGCCGCCAGTTAATGGGTATGAGCGATCGCGGGCTTGGTGATCTCGGTCTGGCACGGACCGTTATCGACGCCGAAGCGAAGCCTCTCGGCCGTTCTGGAGGATATAGCGCTTACGTTCGCCACGGGGCGGTCGGGCGAGGGGCATTGGCGAGCCGGCCGGCGATGGCAAACCCCACGACGAAGCCGCTGATATGCGCCCACCATGCGATGCCGCCCGCGGTCTCTTGGGTCAGCTGGAAGGCGCCCTGGAGCACCTGGATTCCGAACCATAGGGCGGTAAACCAGACCGCGGACAGATGAAACAACACCGGGAAGATAAAGATGGGTTGAATGAGCGCGACCTTTTCTTTTGAAAACAGCCGCACAAAGCCGGCCAGCACACCGGCGATGGCGCCCGAGGCGCCGAGTGCGGGTATGGTCGAATCGAGATTGAAGACCAGATGTCCGACGCTGCCAGCCAGTCCACAGGTCAAATAGAACAAGAGAAAGCGCCAGGGGCCGAGCCGGTCCTCCACCGGCAGGCCGAACAACCACAGCGTCCACATGTTGAGGATCAGGTGCAGGTACCCGCCATGCATGAACGTGTTGGTGAGAAAGGGCAGGACGTTGAAAGGGTTGAACCCCGCATCCCGAGCCAGCGACGGACTACCATAAACCGCCGGAACCAGCGCATAGTTATAAAGGAAATGAGCCGCGTCCGGGGGCGCTAGGCCTTTCTGGACGAAGAATACGGCGATGTTGGCGACGATCAGGCTCATCGTCACAATCGGTGACCCGTGGCACGGGGCGGTGGTGCGGAAGGGTATCATTGCCGCGCATGTTAAGGAATGCCGGGCGACCCGTCAGCACAAACCGCCCGCGCGGGAAACCGGTTGGGACGGAATTTAGTGTTCTTCCGAGACCACGTCGACGGACGCGTCGTCGACCAATGCCGCAAATTGCTGATGTTTTGCGTCGACTTGGGCGCGGAAGCGGTCGAGGTTTTTGCCGGTCAGGCGGAGGGATTCCAAGGTCTTGACCTTTAGAGGGTTGATGCGGCGGCCGTTCTTGACGATTTCATAGTGCAGGTGAGGACCTGTGGATCGTCCGGTGGAGCCCACGGAGCCGATCTTCTGGCCCTGCTTGACCCGCTTGCCTTGCCTTATGCCCTTGCCGATCCGATGCATATGAGCGTACGCGGTGGAATAGGTGCCATTGTGCCTGATGAGCACGTACTTGCCATAGCTTCCCTTGCGGCCGGCGAACTTTATAACGCCGTCGCCGGCGGCATATATCGGCGTGCCGCGGGGCGCCGCGAAGTCGAGCCCCTTGTGCATCTTCGTGTAGCCGAGAATGGGGTGCTTTCGGCGCCCGAAACCCGACGACAGCCGGGCTCCGTCGACCGGTGTTCGGAGCAAAGCCTTGCGGACGCTGCGTCCTTTCTCGGTATAGAAATCGGTGTGGCCATCGGACTTGGTGAACCGGTAGACGGCGTGGCGGCGGCCGCCCAATGTCAACGCCGCGTACAGCACGTCGCCGCTGCGAACCAGTTCGCCTTCATCGTTGACGAACCGTTCGTACATCACTTCGAAGTGGTCGCCCCGGCGGATGTCGCGCTGAAAGTCCACGTCCCAGGAGTACGCGCGGATCAAAGTGGCGATCACCGAAGCGGGAACACCGGCCTTTTTGCCCGCCAGGAATAGGCTCGACGTGATGGTGCCGCTCGCAGCCGCGACGTCGCTGTGGGTGGCGAGCGGTTCCTTGGAGGCGTCGAAGGTTCCGTCGGGAGCGCGGACCAGGGAAACTTCGTGCAGCGGGTCGGATTCGAACGTCAGACCGAGAAGCTGGACGGATCCGTTGGCGTCGCCCAGCGGTTCAATGGTCAAGGCGATTTCCTGGCCCGCACGGATGCGGCGCGGATTGAAGCTTTTTTTCAAGGCCTCGACGGCGGCGTTGCTCTCCGCGCCGGCAATTCCCATCCGGGTCAGCACGCCCGAGAAGGTGTCTCCGCGCCGGACTTTTATGGTTTCGTACCGGACCGGCGGCTCCGTTAAGCCCTGTGGCTCGGCGATCGGGGTTTCTGGGCCGCGAATTTGAAGATCCCGTGTTGGATAGATCAGCGAACCCGATGTCAACGCGGCCATCCGTTCGGGTGCCGCAACGGCGTCCTCCGTGGCTCGGCTCGCGTCCGACAGCTGACGTCCGGCAATTAACACGAATGCGGCTGTGCCGACGCACAAGGTGACGGCGACTGCGGCTGGAATTCTCCTAAACAACATGCGACGCGCTCTCGACTCTTGAGGTAAACCCGCGACGACCGGCGCGGATGGACTCTTTCATGGTTGATTCTCTTGCCTACAGTGCCACCAACAGAATAAATTCTTGTTAACTGCGCGCTTAGTCAAGGCGCTGTCCTGATTGTTACCGGCAACATCAAAAAATCACTGGGAAACGCTGACCTTTTCGGGGTTTTGCCCCAAGCCGGCTAGGGCGGTGCGCATGGATGCTCTCCGGTAAAACCTCAGCCAAGCCAATGTGATTCGCGATTGCGGCGCGATTGCGGCCATTTAAGTGTGCGAAAAGGGTGTCGGTCCGAGGCGTCTGAAATGGCGAAAATTATGGCCTCGTACAACCTTGGGTCGGAGACTTTGCGCTTTCGATTTTTAGGCCATATTTTGGTTTGACACGGTTCTGTCACAGATCTATAAGCGCGGTCCCGGTCAGGAGAACATCCCTCAAGGGATCGCTCTTTCGGCGGGATTTTTTTTGCTCTTTGACATTGTTGGTAGATGGAAGGGATGCGTAGGCGGCGGCGCTTGTTGATATTGGTGTTTGTCGTTTGTGTATCCGTTTCGAGTACGTTTTAGGTTTTTAAGAC
>CAKZLS010000528.1 GCA_937127205.1 uncultured Rhodospirillales bacterium | reverse complement strand
GCGCTCGAGGCTACCGCTGGCACCATTAAGTGAGAGTGTTCCACATGGCAAAGACCTTGACCGCGAGACAGCTGAAGCTTTCGCTCCGATCGGGGAAACAGAGACGGCAACGTGTGCCGGGAACCCTGCGCCTTGCGAGCCAATCCGCCGGTTCGTGGGCAATGAGTGTCGATCTGTAGAACCGCGCGGGCCCTTATGGGCCATGGAAGTGGCTGGCCCTATGGGCCATGGAAGTGGCCGGCCCTATGGGCCATGGAAGTGAGTGTGTCATGAACGCCGCAATGGAAAGCAAGGCGTCGCTTTCGCTGCTCAATGTTTACGAGATTAGCAAGATCCTTACCTCTTCGGCGGATCTGAAGGCGCAATTGCGCGCCGTGCTTAATCTATTGGCATCTTATATGGAGATGCGCCGCGGTATCGTTGCCATCACCGGTGGCGACGGCGAAATGCGGGTCGTGGCGGCGGCCGGCCTCACGGCCAACGCGGTCAACGACGGGGCCGCCGACCTTCCGAAGGCCATCGCCGAGCGCATCATGGCAGGGCAGGCGCCATTCGTAACCGAGAACGTCGCGGAAGACCCACTGCTCGCCGACTATGTGCGCTTGCCGAACGTGCTCGAGGACGAAACCGTCTCATTCATTGCTGTGCCCATTCGCACGGTGGGAAAACCCTTCGGGTTTCTCGCCGTTGCCCGGGTCTGGCGGCAGAAGACGCAGGTGCGGATTGGCGAGGACATCCGTTTTCTGACCATGGTCGCCAATCTCATCGCCCAGACGGTTCGGCTGCACGAACGCATGTCGGCGACGAACGTGGATGATCAGGTCGGGCTCAAGGACTCAGGCCAGGTCGTCCTATCCTACGAACCGGAAGCGTCCTACAAGATGGATGACGTCATCGGCACCAGCCGTCCCATGCAGCAGGTCTTTGCGCAGGTTCACCTGGTGGCGCCGACGAAATCGACCGTGATCATCAGAGGAGAGAGCGGAACCGGAAAGGAGTTGGTTGCGCGCGCTGTCCACAACCTCAGTCCCCGCGCGGGCCAACCGTTTATCAAAGTCAACTGCGCGGCGCTTCCGGACACCTTGCTGGAAGCGGAACTGTTTGGGCACGAGAAAGGCGCGTTCACCGGCGCCATGCAGCAGCGCAAGGGCCGGTTCGAACTGGCCAACGGCGGCACGCTCTTTCTTGACGAAATCGGTGACATCTCGTCGGCGTTCCAGGCCAAATTGCTGCGCGTCCTGCAGGAACGCGAATTCGAGCGGGTCGGCGGAACTTCGACCATCCGGGTGGATGTCCGTATCGTTTGCGCCACCAACCGCAATCTCGAGGAGGCGGTGGCGCGGGAGGATTTCCGCGCGGATCTCTATTACCGGATCAATGTGGTTCCGATTTTCGTTCCGGCGCTCCGTGAGCGGCGTCAGGACATACCGGAACTGGCCAGGTACTTCCTGCAGGCCTTCAACCAGGAAAACGAGCGTAATCTTCGGTTTTCGGAGCAGGCGCTTCGCGTTATTACGTCCTGCGACTACCCGGGCAATGTTCGCGAGCTCGAAAACTGCGTATATCGCGCCGCGACCATGACCCGCGGCGACCATATCGACAATGTCGACTTGCCGTGTCAGAGCAGCTTCTGTCATTGCGCGACCCTGAAGCCGGAAATGGCTTTCGGGAGCGGAGCCGATCCCGAAGCATCGGCTCCCGCCGCACCGGAATCGCCGGCCGATTGGCAAAAGGTCGATGACCTGGACGACCTCGATGCCCTGCCGCAGCGCGAGCGTCTCGTCCGGGTGATGGAACGTTCGGGCTGGGTACAGGCGAAAGCCGCGCGCATGCTGGGCATGACCCCGCGGCAGATCGGCTATGCGCTCCGCAAGCATAACGTCGAGATCAAGCGGCTGTAGCGTATTAACGTTGTCGAGTGTCCGACAGTCTGTCGGACTGCGGACACTCGACGATCCCGTGCCCGAAACAAGTATCAAGCAAAATCAAACGGTTGCCGATTTGGCATGGCTCTTGCTGTCCTCCCGTTCGTATTGAATTCAACGAACGATCGGGAAAGGCCACGCCGGTGCAGAAGATCATTCCTCTCGAAGCGATTTCATCATCGGCGCCCATGCCTCGGGATCGCACGCCGTCCGATGCATCGGGCTGCGGCGCGTCGTCGTGCGGGTCCGCGTCCGGAGCCGGGGACATGTCCGCCGAGGTCTGGGACAAGGTCAAGGACCATCCCTGCTATAGTCAGGAGGCCCACCACTTCTTCGCCCGCATGCACGTGGCGGTGGCGCCAGCCTGCAACATCCAGTGCAACTATTGTAATCGCAAATACGACTGCGCCAACGAG
>CAKZLS010000527.1 GCA_937127205.1 uncultured Rhodospirillales bacterium | reverse complement strand
CACCAGACTGAGATCCCACATTTCGCACCCCTGGTACGTGTCGGGAACACCGGGCACGGTCAATTTCAGCGCCGTCTGCGCCAATCCGTTCAGCATGCCGAGCCCGGCGATTTCATCATGGAACGCCTGGAAATCGGATAGGAACGGGTTGGATTTTCTGGCATTCAGCGTGCGCGAGATAAACGTTTGCAGGGCCTCTTCGTAGTCGGGGTCGGGGTCGATCCAGCTCGAGTGAACCTTGGCCTCGCGGACCGCCTTTTCCATGTAGGTGACCATACGGTCGCGGAACGTCTCCATGCTTTCCGGGTCCGGCTCCGCGACGCCGTGGAACTCCAGCGGCCAGGCGCCCACCAAGGTTTGATAGAACAGGTATTCGTCGTTGAGGTCGGGGGCCATGCCGCCCTCGGTCGCCGTCTTGCGGCGGCGGTTGAGCGTCGCCCAGCGGCGAACCCGCTGTCCCCAGATCTGCGGGATTTCGGAGATCACGTTGATCCGCGCGCGCACGTCCTCGCCGCGCTTGGTATCGTGGGTGGCCGACGACAGCATTCCGCAGGGCCAGCGCCGGGCCTGATCCTGGTTCTGATGATGAAAGGCTGCGACGCTGACACCGAACTTGTCGGGTTCGCCGCCCACCTCGTTCAGCGAGGCCAGGCGATGATAGCGATAGAATGTGGTGTCCTCGACGCCCTTGGCCATCACCGGCCCGGAGTACTGCTGGAATTTCATGGCCAGGCGCTGAACTTCCTTGCCTTTGTAAGGACTGTCGCGGCCCGCGGCACTGTCGGTGGTCAGCACGCCATGGAGGAAGTCGAACACGGTTTTGTCCACCCGCTGACTGTGCTTCCGCGCGTGGCTGATGGCCCAATCGATGTCGCGCCGATCTTCGGTCTCCGCGCCGCGGCGGTCCACGTAGGTGCGGTAAACCGGAAAGGATGCCACCACCTCTCTCAGTGCCTGGCGCAAGCCGACAAGCGTGTGATCGCGGGTTAGCCAACTGGTTTCCGCCAAGCGCTCGAATTGGTTGGCGAGGACCCGGAGTTCACTTGCGAGCTCGAGGTCCATGGCCTGTTTCTTCGACGCGTAGACCAGCTCTTCGAAGTTCGGAACCTCCCCGATAAACCGCCGATAGATGCGGTCGAGCGCGTCTTCGGCCGAGGAATCCACGAACAGGCCATTCAAGCGATTGAGAAATTCATAGCCGGTGGTTCCGGCGATGGGCCAGTCCTCGCGCAGGCCTTCGTGATGGGCAAGGATTTTTTCCACCACAACGTAAGCGCCCTGTTCCGGGGGATGTTCGTCAGTGGAGTTGTCTTTGTCCTCCGCTAACCGGCCGTTCCGGGATCGCCTCTCCCCAATCTTGGTTTGCAGTCTTTGAAGGTAGCGTTTGGGGTCGAACAATCCGTCCACGTGATCGATACGCACGCCGTGAACGCGCCCCGACGCCACCAGATCGAGAAGGAACGCGTGAACACTGTCGAATACAGCGGACTTCTCCACCTGCACGCCCGCCAGATCGTTGATCTGGAAAAACCGCCGGTAATTGATCTCTTCCGCGGCCACGCGCCAGAAAGCCAAGCGGTACGGCTGCTTTTGCAAAAGCTGGTGAAGCGACTGGAAGGTGTCGGCCTCGCCGGGTGTTCCGTTGAGATCGTCAAGGGCGGCCTGGATGCACTCGACGGCGGCGGAACTGGATCGCGCCAGCGCCGCCAGTTGCTGTTTCAGCCTCGCCGCCTTTGCACGGCGGGTCGATCGATGCCGGGCCGAGCGCGCCGGCTTTCTCAGGTCGCGAAAACCGGCCACGATCAATTCGAGATCCACCAGGGTCTCGTCGCCCACGCCGTCGTCGTTGCGGAGACGCGCGAGGGCACCGGAGAGCAGCGGGGTATACTCTCCCGGCGTGATCGGAAAACGGTGCTCATAGTACCAGCAGCTGAACGTCCCTTCGTCGGCGTCGAAAATTAGTTTCAACTCGCCCGCTTCGAGTACGATGCCGTAGTGACCGCCGAGAAACGGTACCAAGACCTTGTCGGTGAGTGTTGCTTTCGGAGGCAACCAGTCGATGTCGAAGTATTCGGCATAAGCCGAGTCCGCACCCCATTCCAACACGTCGAGCCACCAGGCGTTGTCGGCTTGTCCGATGCCCATGTGGTTGGGCACGAAGTCCACCACCTGTCCCATTTGGTGCTGCTGCAGAGCTTCGCAGTAGGCGTCGTAGCTGGCGGTATCGCCGATCTCGGGGTTGAGCGCGTTGTGATCGGTAATGTCATAGCCGTGGGTGCTACCCGGCCGCGCCTTGAAGTAGGGCGAGGCGTACACATGACTGATTCCTAACTGCGACAAGTAGGGAACCAAGTGCCGTGCGTCATCGAAGGTAAAGGCTCCGGAGAACTGGATGCGATAGGTGGCGAGCGGCGTATCCAGGTGTGCGGTTTCGATCGGCTCAGTCATGCGCCCGATCCTTCCGCAATGAACCAGACCGCGGTCCAGGGCGGCAGTTCCCGTTCGAGACCACCGCTACTGGCGGTTGTCGTCGCATACAGCAAACGGCCCTCGGGCATGGCTGAGGGTTTGGCCGCGGATCGGGCGCTCATGTTGGTGATCAGGGTCAGCCGCGAGCCGTCACCCAGCGTCCACGCCGCCGTCAGTCCACCACCTTCCAGCTTCGCGGCTGTTCCCGAGTGGCCGGGTGTCTCTTTCAGGCGAGGGACGATCTCGAGTTTACGTAAGGCGATCAGGTCGCGGTGCAGCGCCAGCGCCACCGCGTGGCCGCCGTCCGTTCTGCTGTCCCAGTCGAGCGCGCTCCGGTGGAACGTCTCTTCGGCTGTGGGATCGGGAATTTGCAGCCGCGCCTCGGGGTCGCTGAATTCCGGGAACGAGGCGAACTCGCGCCGCCGACCGTCACGGACGGAATCGGTCAGATCGTCTCCAAGATCGCAGAAGAACAGGAACGGCTGCTCCGATGCCCATTCCTGACCCATGAACAGCATGGGGGGCGAGGGCGAAAGCATCAAAATCGCCGTCGCCGCCGTCACGGCTTCGGGAGAACAAAGCGTGGAGATGCGGTCGCCCATGGCCCGATTGCCGGTCTGATCGTGGTTCTGCAGGAAGTTCAGGAACGCCAAAGGCGGCAGGTGATCGCTCGGCTCGCCCCGCGGTTCTCCGTTGGTATATTGGATTGGTGTCCCTTGAAAGGTGAACCCTTCGGCCAAGCAGCGTCCCAGATGGGCAAGCGGGTCGTCGATGTAGTCCACATAATAGCCGTTGCTCTCGCCGGTCAGAACGACGTGCAGAGCGTTATGGAAATCGTCGTTCCACTGCGCGACGTAGAGCAGCGGATCGTGGCCGTCGTCACGCACGAGGTAGCGCGACTTGTTATCGTTTTCCAGCACCAGGTGGATGTGACGGTCCGCGCCGAAGGTTTCGTGAACGGCGTCCGCCATCGCCTCGAGCACGTGCGGCGTCGACGTATCCTCGATGGCGTGAACGGCGTCGAAACGCAGTCCGTCGAAGCGGTATTCCCCGACCCAGTAGAGCACGTTGTTTATGTAGAAGTCGCGGACCGCGGCGCTGTCCGGTTTGTCGAAGCTAATGGCCGCGCCCCAGGGTGTATGCCGGTCCTCGTCGAAGAACCGCTTGGCATAGGCGTGGAGATAGTTTCCCTCGGGGCCGAAGTGATTGTAGACCACGTCGAGGAACACCATGAGCCCGTGGCCGTGGGCCGCGTCGACGAGTGCTTTCAGGTCTTCGGGGCGTCCGTAGCTGGCATCGGGGGCGTAGGGATAAGCGCCGTTGTAGCCCCAGTCGCGCTTGCCGGGAAAATCGGCGAGCGGCATGAGTTCGATGGCGGTAACGCCCAGCGCCACCAGATAGTCCAGCCGGTCGATGACGCCCTGGTAGGTTCCCTCGGGCGAGAATGTGCCCACGTGCAACTCGTACAGGACGGTCTCTTCCCACGGCCGGCCTTTCCAGTCGTTGTGCCGCCACGCGTACGCCGTGGGATCGATGACCTCGCTGGCGCCGTGGATGTCGTCGGGTTGGAAGCGCGAGGCAGGATCAGGCACCCTAAGGTCTCCGTCGATGCGGAAACGATACTTCGTTCCCGGTCCGGCCTCCGCGATCACCGTCTCGTACCAACCGGTATCGCTCCGTTGCAGCGGCGTTTCCGAAGTCGTTTGAGGGCCTTCGAGGCAGAGCGATACGGATTGACAGTCCGGTGCCCACAATCGGAAACGGACGCCTTCGGGGAGCAATTCGGCGCCGAACGGCATGTGGTGGGCAAAGGTATTCATGGTACGTGACTTTCCATCATAGAGGTGCCGAGGGAGGAACGAGCGAAGGGCAGTTTGGATGGCCTAGTGGACTCAGCGCTTGACTTAACCCTAAGTCGTCCGTGAACCTGAAATCATGATTCGAACTTGGGTCGGTGAGGGTTGGCAAACAACCTAAACAACGCGAATTGGTCGAGGGAGTTCCATGACAGGATGCGGCGGCTGCGGCAACGTAAAATTTGACGGCGCGTCACGCGCTTACAAACGCATCCTGTGGATCGTCATCGCGATCAACGCGCTGATGTTCATTGTGGAGATGTCGGCCGGCGTCGTTGCCGATTCCATGGCGCTGAAAGCGGATGCGCTCGACTTTCTGGGCGATACTCTGACCTACACCATAACCCTCTTGGTGATCGGCCAGGCCCTCCGTTGGCGGGCGACGGCGGCGCTGTTCAAGGGTATCAGTCTCGCCGCGATGGGGGCGTGGGTGCTTGCCTCGACGGTCTACCAGGTGATGGTACTGGGCGTACCTGACGAAATGGTCATGGGGGTTGTCGGATTGCTGGCGTTCGCCGCCAACGTCGTCAGCGCACTATTGCTGCTGCGGTTCCGTGACGGTGATTCCAATGTGCGATCGGTTTGGCTCTGCAGCCGCAACGACGCCATCGGCAACGTGGCGGTGATGATCGCTGCCGCCGGTGTGTTCGCCACCAACACCGCTTGGCCCGACCTGGTGGTTGCCGCGATCATGGCCAGCCTGTTTCTGTACTCGGCGATCAGCATCATTCGCCAGGCCATCGGCGAACTGCGCCAGCCGGAAGCGGCGCTGGCGGCCGAGAGCGTCGAGAAAGCTATGTGATGGGATTGGATTGCGGCCTTGATCCATCCTCCGGAGCATGAAGGGGACCGGTTTGTTCGGGATCAAGAACGTCGTCGCGTGTCTTTACGAAATCCGACCACTTGCTTCCGCCGCCCCGGTTTTCCACGTAGTTGATCAACGCGACCACCACGCGGCGGTCGAATTTGCTGCCGGCCTGCTCCAGCAGAATATCGGCGGCCTGTTCGAAGGTCATGGCCTTGCGGTAGGCGCGGCCGCTGATCATGGCGACGAAGGCGTTGGTCACCGCGAGCACGCGGGCGGTACGCATGATTTGCTCGCCGCGCAGCCCGAGCGGGCCTGAGCCGTCCCACCATTCGGGCAGGTGTCGGATGGTATCCACGACCGGAAGGTCGAACGGCACGTCGCGGAGCAGATCGGCACTGACGTCGTGAATGGCGGAAATCTGAGCGCGCTCGTCGTCGGTCAGGTCGGCATTGCGGGTCAGCACGTCGGCCGGGATATAAACTTTGCCCAGATTCATCAACCGGCCGGAGATGTCCACCGTGCTAACGTCGGTCTTGGGCGCGCCCATGTCTGCGGCGACACTCCGCGAAACCTCGGCCACCCTGAGAGAGTGATGAGCGGCATAGGGGTCGCGCCGGTCGACAACGCTGACCAACGTGTCGATCAGCTTGTTCAGCATGCTTTCGGACTTCTGGCGCTCGCTCGCGAGCTCGGTAATGTCGTCGAGCACCATCAGCACAGCGGGCGGATAGTCGCGATCGCCGCGGAGCGGGATGTGTTCCGACTTTATGACCTGCGGGCGACAAGCCTCTGCGGACCCCTTTGCAGGATCCGCCGGGAAGCTGTGAATATGCGTTTCCCGGCATGCGTCCGCGTCGTCGGTTTCCTCGAAACGTTTGAGAACGGCTTCGTTGATGGCGGTATAGATATTGGCCGTCGTCGGTCCGATGACCCCGGCCATGGTCTTGCCGATCATGTCTTCGGCGGCGATCCCGGCGATCTCGGCAGCGCGGTCGTTGGCGAAGGTATAGCGGCCATCGCCATCGATAGCGACGATCTGCGTCGGTTGACCGTTGGTTACCACCCGCATGAACTTGGTGATGTTCTCGAACCGCTCCGACGTGACCCGGTATTTGTCAACCGCTTCGGCGACGCGAAGCGAACTGCCGTGGCGCCATACGGCGAACAGGGCACACGACGTGGCGGCGATAATGAGCACGAACACAACGAAAAGGTTGCGGAGACGGGTATCGGCCGCGGCCAGAGCTTCGTCCCGGGAGATGGTGCGCACCAGAACCCAAGGCGCCGCCGCAATCGGCCGCGACGTGACCAGAACGTGCTCGCCGGCATAGTTGCGCTTGATCGCGAAACCGCCCGGTTTGTCCATGGCGAACACCGCCGCCAGGTCGGGTGTGTCGACAGCCAGCGCGCGACGAAGCGGCGGGGTGCCGTCCGCGAGGATCGACAGATACTCCACCGTGATATCGTTTTTCCGTACCAGGTACGTCTCCGAGGTTTCGGTGGTTTCGCCTGGCTGGACCAGCAGGTCGAAAAACGAACGATCGACCACACGAAGCCCGACAACCGCACCGATTCCCTGTGCGCGATCTCCCTGAACCGCGAACACGGGCAGCACGAAGCCGATCGTCGGTAAGCCGCTGGCGCCCATATGCATGTCGATGATGGCGGGGTTGCCGTCCAGAGACCGAGCCACGGCCCGGCGGATCCGGTCATTCATCGGAGGCATGCCCGGTGTGGCGATGATCGGGCGCGCGGCCGCGTCCACAAGGCCCAATCCGGCGACACCCACCTTCTCGACGTTCGCGGCGACCTCTCCGCTGGACGGTGGCGGCACGAAACCGGACCGGTCGGCCGTGGCCACCAGCAGGTTTCGGAGATAACTGGATTGCGCCGGTTCGTCGGTGACGGCGGTGCGCTCTCCATCCCCTTGCAGCAGCTCGGTGAGATAGAGTTGCAGCGAGGCATTTTCGGCCAGTTCCCGCAACGTAGCGAAGTTTTGGTCGAACCACG
The DNA here is from genome assembly GCA_937127205.1 of uncultured Rhodospirillales bacterium. GTDB lineage: Bacteria > Pseudomonadota > Alphaproteobacteria > Rhodospirillales > Defluviicoccaceae > CAKZLS01. The sequence continues at coordinate 212 of CAKZLS010000527.1, read as the reverse complement.
CATTGGCCGCGGCGGTGCGGCTGTCGGCGACTATACCGAGCCGGGTTTGCCACGCCTGCGTGCCGCGCGCGCGCTCGTCTTCCACGAACCGATGGGCGACGATGATGGCAAGGACGATAACCGCGATCAACAGCGCCACGACGGCGGCGACCATCATGTTGATACGGGGCATATTGATACGGGGCATGTTGATGTGGGGCCGGTCGATACGC
>CAKZLS010000526.1 GCA_937127205.1 uncultured Rhodospirillales bacterium | reverse complement strand
CGCGCGGTCTTCAATCCGAGGTTCGCCGCCGGCGTCGAAGCCTCGGCGTCGACCGGCGGCCAGCTAATGCCGCCGGTGATGGGCGCCGGCGCGTTCATCATGTCGAGCTATACTCAGATCCCCTACCTCGACATCATCGCGCTCGCGGCGCTTCCGGCCATCATGTATTTCCTCTCGGTCGCGTTCTGGGTACGGATCGAGGCCAAACGCCACAACATCGGCGGCGGTCTCGGCGAGGACACGCCAAAAATTTCTCAGGTCCTGCGTGAGGGTGGCCATTCGCTGATCCCCATCGCGGTGCTTATCGGGCTGCTGATCTACGGTTTCACCCCCACCTATGCTGCGGGGCTCAGCATGCTTTCCGTCATCGCCGCTTCATGGCTGTCGCCCAACCGAATGGGCCCCCGCGCCATCGTCGACGCACTGGCGCTCGGCGCGCGCAATATGATCGCCACCGCCGTTCTGCTGGTGGCTGTCGGCATCATCGTCAACGTGCTGGGCACCACGGGCATCGGTAACACCTTTTCGCTGATGATTAAGGAATGGGCCCAGAACAGTTTGATCATCAGCATCGTCCTGGTCGCCCTGGCTTCGCTGGTCCTCGGTATGGGTCTTCCGGTAACAGCGGCCTACATTGTCCTCGGCACCCTATCGGCGCCTGCGCTCTACGACCTGATCGTGCAGGGCCAGTTGATCGACGCCATCGCGTCCGGCGCGGTGTCGGAGCAAGCCCGCGCGATCCTGATGTTGGTCAACCCGGAGAACGCCGCCCTCCTCGGCCAGGTAATGACCGAGGCGAAAGCGACGGCCATCGCCGCCCAGATTCCGCCCGACATGAAACAGATGGTGCTGGAGAGCACCCTGGCGCCGGCGGCCCTTACCGCGGCGCTGCTGTCGGCGCACATGATCATCTTCTGGCTGTCGCAGGACAGCAACGTCACGCCGCCGGTATGCTTGGCTGCCTTTGCCGCCGCCGCCATCGCCCGAACGCCGCCCATGGCCACCGGGCTGATGGCCTGGAAGATCGCCAAGGGCCTCTACATCGTACCGCTGCTGTTCGCCTACACACCGTTCCTGGCCGGCGACGCCCTCGCGGCATTCTCCATCTTCGCGTTCGGAACCGTGGGGATCTACTGCCTGACGTCGGCACTGGCGGGCTACGCGGAGTCGCCGCTCGGCTGGCCGGCACGCGTGCTACTGGTCGCCGCCGGGGTCGTGCTTTTGTGGCCGTTGGCCGAGCAATGGAAGCTGGCGGCCCTCGGCGGCGCGGCCGCGGCCCTTATCGTGAGCTATCGGCGAGCCAACCGGGTGCCGGCGCCTCGTCCATGACGTAGGTGCTCTCCGTGGCCTGAATCACGGCCTTCGCGGGCACTTCGCCGGGCATCCAGGATCGCACCCTGACGTGCTTGCCACTCTGTGTACGCGCGAACTTGGCCCGCCCCAGCACGTCGCCGCCGCCGGGAACGCCGTTGCTGACGATGGATTGACGCATGGACTCGATACTGATTTCGGTCCGGTCGCCGCGCCGGTAGGCCTGAACATAGGCCGGCATCTCGCGGGTCAGGCGGCCAAGGTGGTTGCACGTGAGATGACCGAACCGCCGCCAAATCTCTTCGAGGACCAGTTCAGCCTCTTCGGCAACCTCTGCTTCGATCTCGATGTCTGGCCTTCCTTGAGAGAAGGCCAGATAAATGTTGGGTTCCAGGGGTCCCGCGTTATGGGCCACGAAGACGGCGGGCATCAGCGTCCGACCGGGATAGAGCGCGGCGTAGCACGCCTGCGCCAAAAACAACAGGCGCTGCAGCTTTTGAGGTTGCAGATAGTCGTTCCGGCTCAAAGCCTTATCGGCAAACCAGAACGCGGCGGTAAAGGCGGAATCGAGGATGGTACGCATGAAATGCGGTATACACGCGACCGCTCAATAAACGGTTAATCGCGAAGGCGAAATCTGTCTTGTGCAGCCATAAACCACCTAACGATGACCGGCGGGCTTATTCCTGCCCAGTCTCCTCACGCATTGCGATCAGGCTGCTATCCTTCACTGATTCCAGAACCGCAAACGAATGGGTTTGCATAACGTTGGGCAGCTTGCTGATTTTCTCGCCCAACACCTCTCTGAAATGTGAAATGTCGCGCGTCCGCACCTTCAGCATGTAGTCAAACGAGCCGGCAATCATCATGCACGTCTGAATTTCCGATATTCGTTTAACCGCGTCGTTGAAGTCGTCCAGCGATTGGTCCAACGTCCGCATCATCTTCACATGGACAATCGTGACGTGATTCAGGTTGACCTCAACGGGATCGACTTCCGCCCTGTATCCACTGATCACACCATACTTTTCCAGACGCCGTACCCGCTGTGAGCAAGGTGTTTTTGTCAGGTTCACCCTTTTGGCCAGTTCGACAATGGATAAGCGACCATTGACTTGAAGTTCGTCCAGGATCTTCCTGTCGATCGCATCGAAACGTCTTCGCATTTGGTCTTTTTGCCTATTTCAGCCCGTATATCAGCTATATTTTTTCTATTTAGCCAATGAAAGCGGAGGAAAACCAGTCTTTCTTCCTATAAACATGCTCGAAATGCGAGTGTGCCGCCAGTCCGACTTGGCAGGTACGCCGACGCTTCCAATTCGAAGCGGCAATCAAAAGTCCAACAGCAGGAGGATGGAAATGACGGCAAAGTTGTTAGTCGGTCTGGATGGCCATGCGTCGGGTGATCGCGCCCTGGCCCATGCGCAGAAGTTGGCCCAGCTCATCGGAGACTGTGAGCTTGTGGTCGCTTACATCGTCGAATGGTCTCCTTTTTCATTCCATACGCAAGAAGAGAACGCGGAACGTCACAAGCGGCGGGAAGAAGAAATCTCCACGGCAATGACACGGGTTGTCGATCCAGCCGTCAAAAAACTGAACGACGCCGGACTGAAGGCCATCGGCGGCGTTCGCCACGGCGATGTCGCCGAGGCTCTGATCGCGATCGGAAAGAAACATAATATCGATCAAATCATTGTGGGCCGGTCGTCGGAGGGCGGCTTCTCGCGGCGGATCTTTGGCAGCGCGGTGTCGAATCTGGTGATGAGCGCCAGTGTGCCCGTAACGGTCGTGAATTGAGGAGGAAGCCATGAAAACGATCCAATCAGCGTTGTTGTCGCTACTGGCGGTCATCGGCTTCGCCAACACGGCATATGCACAAGAGGCGATGACGCTCGATCAGAAGGTCAATGAAATCTTCGCGAACGTCACGGGGCCATTCGTCGGCCTCATCTTCGCACCGTTTCCAGGAACAGACTTTCCTTGGATTGTGTTGTGGTTGGTCACCGCCGCAACTGTGTTCACTCTCTATTTCGCCTTCGTCCAGGTTCGCTTTTTCGGTCACGCGATTGCCTTGGTGAAAGGCGATTATTCCGACCCTCAAGATGCCGGTGAGGTGAGCCATTTCCAGGCGCTCGCGACGGCGCTCTCGGGAACCGTGGGATTGGGCAACATCGCCGGCGTTGCCGTTGCCGTAGGAATTGGCGGTCCCGGCGCGACGTTCTGGATGATCGTCGCGGGCCTCATGGGCATGGCGTCTAAATTCACCGAATGCACGCTCGGTGTTAAATACCGCAACGAATATGAAGATGGGACCGTCTCCGGTGGGCCCATGTACTATCTATCGAAGGGCTTCAAGGAGTTGGGGCTTCCGGGCGGCAAGATACTCGCCGTGGTGTTCTCGGTGTTTTGCATTCTCGGCGCTTTGGGCGGCGGCAACATGTTTCAGGCCAATCAGGCGCATGCTCAGATTGCGGGTATCGTCGGCGACTATCCTGGCTGGATTACGGGAGTGATTTTTGCCGCGGTTGTTTTCGCCGTCATCGTCGGGGGCATCAAATCCATCGCCCGCGTCACCGAGAAAGTCGTTCCGTTCATGGGAATTCTCTATGTCGGCGCGGCAATCATCATCCTCATCGTCAACTACGACAAGATCGGCTGGGCCTTCGGTCAAGTCATCGAAGGTGCCTTCACCGGACTTGGTGTGGCCGGTGGCTTTGTGGGCGCGCTCATTCAGGGCTTCAAGCGGGCCGCGTTCTCCAACGAAGCCGGCGTCGGCTCGGCGGCCATCGCGCACTCCGCGGTCCGGACGAAAGAGCCGATCACGGAGGGTTGCGTGTCACTGCTGGAACCGTTCATCGATACGGTGGTGGTCTGCACTATGACGGCTTTGGTGATCACCATTTCCGGACAGCTAATTACCGACCCCGATACCGGCCAATTCATTCTCAACGAAGCGGGCACCGCGGTTAAGACCATCGGAGATACGTCCGGTGTCGAGCTTACATCCGCTGCCTTCGGGTCCTCGATCTCCTGGTTCCCGTACGTGCTGGCCGTCGCCGTCGTTCTGTTCGCTTTTTCGACGATGATATCGTGGTCGTATTACGGCCTGAAAAGCTGGACCTACATGTTCGGCGAAGGCAAAAAGAAGGAGCTTGTTTTCAAAATCATCTTTTGCATTTTCGTCATTATCGGTGCCGCGGCAAATCTCGGTCCCGTAATCGATTTCTCCGACGCGGCCATCTTCTCCATGGCGGTCGTAAACGTCTTCGGTCTCTATTTTCTGATGAAATTGGTAAAGAAGGAATTGCACTCATATAGTTCCCGCTTATCCACCGGCGAGATCCAGAAGTTCAAGGACTAAAACGACGGGAGGAGGTGTGCGGTCGGATGCCTCCTCCCCTCAAGCCGATGCTTTGACGCGTCCCGGTCGCCGGGAGGACGGTTCGCGGAACACCCCTGCCGACGTCGCCGTATTGGCTCGAACACTTCTCTCCGTTTGCGCCCGGGATGATTTTCGAACAGAATGCCGGAATGCTTCCTGCCGTTCTCGCGGGGCCGATTTTGCGCCGCGCAACCTCCAACAAAGTGACGCTATGGCTTGCGCTCCGCGCGCCGGCGGCGGTGCGGGTCGAGCTGTTCCCGGACGGCGGACCGGAGAGCGCTATCGTTCTCGAGCCGGGCAGCCCCGGTCATCATCACGTTTCGGCCGGAGAGACCCTGCATTACGTCTTGGTGGATTTTGAGCCGGAGGCCCCGCTTCCCGAGGAT
>CAKZLS010000525.1 GCA_937127205.1 uncultured Rhodospirillales bacterium | reverse complement strand
CCGGAAGGTGGCGGAGCGGACCGGCGATCGGTCGACCCACGGCAGCAAAAGCCAGATCATCGGCGCCCCGAACATGGCGATCACGCCGGCCAGTTTGGCGGACATGAAGCCCATGTCCGGCACCGCCCGCAAGATGGCGTAATACGGCAGGAAGTACCATTCGGGAACAAGGTGCTCGGGCGTAACAAGCGGGTCGGCGGGAATGTAGTTCTCGGGTTCGCTGAGCGCATCCGGCATGAAGAACACCAAGATGGCAAACACGGTCGCGAACACGCCCACGCCCACCGCGTCCTTGACGGTGTAGTACGGGTGGAACGGGATCCAGTCCTGCCGGCTTTTCAGGTCGACCCCGAGCGGGTTGTTGGACCGGGTGGTGTGCAGCGCGATCAGGTGCATGACCACGATGGCGAAAATGATGAACGGAAACAGAAAGTGCAGGGCGAAGAACCGGTTGAGCGTCGGGTTGTCGATGGAGTATCCGCCCCAGAGCCAGGTCGTGACATTTTCGCCCACCAGCGGAATGGCGGTGAACAGGTTGGTGATGGCGGTGGCGGCCCAGAAGCTCATCTGACCCCAGACCAGGGCGTATCCCATGAACGCGGTGGCCATCATGGTCAGGAAGATGATCACACCGGTCGCCCAGGTGAGCTCCCGGGGGCTCTTGTAGGACCCGTAGTAGATGCCGCGGAAAATATGAATATAGACAATGGCAAAGAACAAAGACGATCCGGTCTGGTGCATGTAGCGCATCAGCCAGCCGTAATTGACGTCGCGCATGATCCGCTCGATGCTGTCGAAGGCGTAGTTGACGCTCGGCTGATACTGCATGGCGAGGAACACGCCACTGAAGATCAGGATCACCAGAACGATCCCGGCAAGCGATCCGAAGTTCCACCAGTAATTCAAGTTCCGCGGCATGGGATACTCGTACATCTGGTGATGGGTCGCGCTGACGATCGGGAAGCGGTCGTCGAGCCATTGGACCAGGCCGTTATTCCAGCGCCGTGAAGCCATGTTCGTTCTCTTCAGCCAATACGGATGATGTCGTCACTGACGAACTTGTAGGGAGGGATCTCCAAATTCGTCGGCGCGGGACCTTTGCGAATACGCCCCGAGGTGTCGTACTGGGCGCCATGGCACGAGCAGAACCAGCCGCCATAGTCGCCCCGGGGGTCGGTGGAGCGCTGCCCCCTCGGCACACAGCCGAGATGCGTACAGAGCCCCACCACCACCAGACATTCGGGTTTTTCCACGCGCGCCGAATCGGGAGCGGGATCCGGCAGCGCGGCCACATCCACGTCCTCCGCTTCGACGATTTCCTGTTCCGTCCGGCGGCGCACGAAAACCGGTTTGCCGCGCCAGACGACGGTGACCGCTTGTCCCTCTCCGATCGGCGACAGATCCACTTCGGTGCTCGCCAAAGCCTCCACGTCGGCCGCCGGGTTCATGCTCTGCAGGAACGGCCAGATGAACAGGTTGAGGCCGGCGAAGGTGACGGCGATGGTGGAGATGTTGAGAAATTGGCGCCGGCCCCAGCCTGATTTCATCGGGCCGAGGTCGGCCATATAGCGGGTGTCCAGCAACTCCTGGAGTTGCTCCTCTTCGGACCTAGCCCGGTGGGGGGGCGGCTGCTCGGGCTTGATCCGCTTTTGCGAATGATCGTCCAAGCGTTCAGGATTATCGGCTGAACTCACCAGGCTCCTCCCTCTTTTGCACTGTGCCTCTCTTGCACTTTGGCGCCACGCCACTCCCCGTTGAACCTAAATTCACACGCGGAAGCGGAGCGTTGTTGATTTTGTTCAACGATACCGCCCGTGTTGCAAGCCATGCAATTGACAGAAAGTCTAAGGAACAAATAAGGAACAAAAATAATGCATACGCAATGATGGAATGATCGTGCCCGCCCAATTCAAAGTAACAAAGCGCGGCTACTATGATGTTTCTGTTTTGTTCGTGCGACTTTCTATCAATTGCGGAAGACGCCAGCGTCTGAGTAGTGTTGGGCAAAATGAAGATGGCTTAGATGGGTTGCTGAACATGGGCTGATGGTGATCGTCCGAAACTGCCATCAGCGAACATAGCGGCGACACTTAGGCTAACGGTGAGAAGCGCATACCCCGGCCGGACATTGGAACCGGCGTCATGTGCGCGTTCTGGGAGGCTTTTAATGGCAACAGGTTATCGGTCAATCGCGTGTGTCTGCGTCGCAGTCATGGCGATGTTCGCGGCGACCACCGTATTCGGGCATGGCGACGTCCAGCCCCAAGCCGTCGACACCACCGGTCTGGAACCACTGGGTGACGAGTGGCTCTTGGAAAATCCCTACAGCGGCAACGAGCGCGCCATCGAAATCGGTGGGGTCGGGTACAGCCAGAATTGCGCGCGCTGCCACGGTATCGATGCCCAATCGGGCGGCTTGGCCCCCGACCTTCGCGACATCGAGCCTGGGGCAGAGGGCGATGAGTGGTACATCGATTTGACCAAGAACGGTTACATGCAGAACGGTGTTGAGAAGATGCCGGCCTTCGACGGCATCCTCAGCCAGGAGGCCATGTGGGCCATTCGGGCGTGGTTGGAAACAAAGCAATAACTCGGAATCAGATCGGCGCTTGAGAGGCCACAGAGCATTCAACGCCGAGGCATTGGGAGGGAAAGCAGGATGATGCGTTTAGGACTAAGAAGTTTCATTTTCGGGGTTTCGGCGACGGCGCTCTTGATGGGCGCCAGTCCGTCACAGGGGCAGGGGGTAACCGAACAGGACATCCTTAACGACGCGACCACCACCAACCAGGTCGTCAGTTACGGGCTCGGCCCGAGGGCCCACCGGTTCAGTCCACTCGACCAAGTCAACGCCGAGAACGCCAAGGACCTGGTCCCCGTGTGGTCCTTTTCCTTTGGCGGCGAGAAACAACGCGGCCAGGAATCGCAGGCCATGGTCTACGATGGCGTGATTTACGTCACCGGCTCCTATTCGCGCGTGTATGCAATCGACGCCAAGACCGGCATGGAGTTGTGGCAATACGACGCCCGCCTTCCCCAAGGTATTCTGCCGTGCTGCGACGTGATCAACCGGGGCGTCGCGCTGCATGGCGACATGGTCTACTTCGGCACTCTGGACGCCCGGGTGGTCGCGCTCGATCGCAAGACGGGGAAAGTCGTCTGGCGAAAGAAGGTCGACGACTACAAGGAAGGGTATTCCATCACCGCGGCGCCCATCATCGTCAACGGCAAGGTCATCGTCACCAACGCCGGCGGTGAATTCGGCGTCATCGGCCGCGTCCGCGCGCTCGACGCCAAGACCGGAGACGTTATCTGGGAACGGCCAACCGTCGAGGGTCACACCGGGACGCTGAATGGCGAACCGTCGACCATGACCGGAAAAACTAACGCGACATGGCCAGGCGACATGTGGAAATGGGGCGGCGGCGCGCCGTGGAACGGGGTCACCTACGATCCCGACACCAACCTGATCTTCACCGGCACCGGCAACCCGGCGCCGTGGAACTCTCACCTGCGTAAGGGTGACAACCTCTACACCGCATCTCAGCTTGCCATCGATCCGGACACCGGCGAGATCGTCTGGTACTTCCAGAACACGCCCAATGACGCCTGGGATTACGACAGCATCAGCGAAGTTATCCCCTTCGACATGGAAGTGGACGGCAAGACCATCAAGGCGGTCGCGTCCGCGCAGAAAAACGGATATTTTTATATTCTCGACCAGGCCGACGGAAAGCTGGTCAACGCCTATCCGTTCGTCGAGAAGATTTCGTGGGCCGATGGCGTGAACGCCGACGGCAGTCCCAAGTTCATCGAGGACAACCGGCCGGGCGATCCTAGCCAGGCGGCCGACGGCAAGAAGGGAAGCACCGTATGGGTCGTTCCCAACTTCCTCGGCGGCAAGAACTGGAACCCCATGGCCTACAATCCCGACACGGGGTTGTTCTATATCCCCGCGAACGAGTGGGGCATGGATATGTGGAACGAGCCGGTCAGCTACAAAAAGGGCGCGGCCTACCTCGGCTCGGCGTTCACCATCAAACCCGTCTTCGACGACTATATCGGCGCGCTTAAGGCGTTCGATCCCAAGACCGGCGACATCAAGTGGGAATACCGCAACGTCTCTCCGCTGTGGGGCGGTGTGCTGACCACAAAGGGCAATCTCGTGTTCACCGGCACGCCGGAAGGCCACCTGAAAGCCTTTAACGCCGAGACCGGCGAGGAGGTTTGGAGCTTCCAGACCGGCTCGGGGATCGTATCCTCCCCCATCACCTGGGAAATGGACGGCGAACAGTACATCGGCGTGACCTCGGGATGGGGCGGCGCGGTTCCGCTGTGGGGCGGTGAAGTCGCCAAGTTCGTAAAATATCTAAACCAGGGCGGCAGTTTCTGGGTGTTCAAGCTTCATAAGTCGACGTAACCGGCACCCACTTATGTCGCCACGCGGGGTGGCGTATGCCACCCCGCGTCACGGCCCCCAGCACCGACATCGTCAACTCCAATGGGAAGACCGACAATGAGACAGATCCGCACTCCTCTTTTCCTTCTGTCCGTGGGCATCCTCATGGCCGCCAGCCCGGCCTCGGCGGGTGACGCGGAGAACGGCAGACAGTTGTATGTGAAATGCGAACGCTGCCATTCGCTCGATCCCAACGGTCCCCAGGAAGACGGCCCGCACCTCTACGGCATTTTCGGCCGCGAGGCCGGGACGCTGGAAAGCTACACCGGCTATTCCGAAGCCATGAAAGCATCCGACGTGGTGTGGACCGAGGAAACGCTCGATGAATACATCAAGAAGCCGAAAGCGTTCATCAAAGGCACCAATATGAGATTCCGCAAAATGGGCAAGGAACAGGACCGCCAGGATCTCATTGCATTTCTCAAGGAAAACACCCAATAGCGGTGACGCCGCAATGTGCCTGAATTGACGCTCGGATCAGGATTTTCCAAATTTTCGTTTGCCCTTGTCGCCGGGGCATTGGCAATAGCGTGTGTGTCCGCTCCGCGCGCTCAGGATGAATTCGGTGCGCGGGACCAAACGAGCGTACAGGCCGTCGAGTCGCTAAACGCTTATGCCGCCTACAAGCTCGGAGATTACGAGACAGCGCGGGAAGCCTGGCTCGACCTGGCCGCCCGGGACAACACGTCGGCCATGCTCAACCTCGCGAACCTTTACGCCCAGGGCCAAGGCGTCGAGGCCGATCCCGCCGAGGCCATCCAATGGCTCGAAAAGGCCGCGGCGCTCGGCGACTCTCGCGCCCAGTTCGAATTGGGCATGGCCCACGAGAACGGCATCGGGGTCGAACGGGACCCGCGCGCGGCCGCCGATTGGTTTCGCGAAGCCGCCGAACAAGGCGACAAGGAGGCGCAGTTCAATCTTGCGGTGATGCTCGCCACCGCCTATGGCGCGGGATTGAACGAAAGCAGCCCGGAGCAACGAACGGAAGCGACGGCCTGGCTGAAAAAAGCGGCCGCCGGCGGTCATCCGGACGCGCCCGCGTTCCTCGCCACCTTGGAGGCTCAGAACTGAACGCGCAAGCCATCTGGCGGGGGGTTACTCAAATTCTGGGTACGATTGTCCTCGCTGTTGCCATGCTGTGCGCGGCGCCGCTTGCCGCGACCGAACTGGATGAAGCCGAACTTGGCGACATGGTCATGCCGCCCTACCAGCTTGGCGAACCCGCCGGGCTCGACGGCGTCTGGACCATCGAGACGTCGGGTGGCGAACTGGCGGGCTACGTGTTTGAAACCAAACCCCTGGCGCCGATTCCCGGGTTTGCCGGGGAGCCCATCAATCTGCTCGTCACCATCGATCGGGACGGCCGGTTCCTTGACGTCACGATCCTCGAGCAGAACGAGCCGATCTTCGTGGCCGGCCTCGGTCCCGGCCCGTTCCACGATTTCGTCCAGCAGTATCGCGGCCTGTCCATCGGCGACTCCATTACCGTCGCCACCGGCCGCAGGGATGCCGGGGACACCGGCTCTACCCACGCGTACGTGGATGGCATCACCAAGGCGACGGCCAGCGTGCGTATCGCCAATGAATCCATTCTCGCCGCTGCGCTGGCCGTCGCGCGCGAGCGCATGCAGGGCATTGCCCGGCGCGCTGCCGCCCGGCCGCTCCCCGATCATGACGAGGAACTCGACTGGGCCGCGCTGGTGGACGAGGGCATCGCCCGGCCGCTCCGTCTCTACAACCGGGATGTTCAGTCCGCCTTCGAGGGCAGCATCTGGGAAGACGACGACCCCGCTGTCGCGGCCGACCCCGACGGCTTGTACCTGGATCTGTGGGTGGTGGATGTCGGCCCGCCCAGCGTGGCCCGCGCGGTCCTGACCCCGGAAACCATCGACGACGTGCAACGAACCATGGGCAGTCACGAGGAACCCATCCTGGTCCTTGCCAACGGCTATCATCGTCTGGTGGGTGAGGACTTCACCCGCAATTCCGAACCCGAGCGGATCAACGCCGCTCAAGACGGCTTGCCGGTGACGCTCCGGGACGCCGACATCGAGACGCGGTTCGTCGCCGGCGTCCCGGACTTCGAACAGGCGATGGTGCTGCGGGCCGACACGCGGCTCGGCTTCGATCCGGCGTCCCCGTGGACGCTGGTGATCCGATCGCTACGCGAGCACGGGATGTTGCGACCCGAACCCGGAATCCGCGATTACGAGGTTGCCTACAAGGCGCCCGAGCGGTTCTTCGATATCCCGGTGGAGGTCAAGAACACGCCGCCCTGGCTCGCCGCGCTGCAGGACCGCGCCGTCGACATCGCCGTGCTTATCGTCTTCCTGGCAGTGCTTCTGTGGTTGCTGGCGGGCCGCATGACCTGGCTCGCCCGCCATCGCCATTACCGGGCGATCCGCCTGAGCATGCTGGCGTTCATGGTGGTGTTCGTTGGCTTCTGGGCGCAGGGCCAACTCAGTATCGTCACCCCGGTGGGCATTATCACGAGCCTCGTCGAAGGACGGTCCCTGGTGTTTCTGCTCTACGAACCGTTCCTGCTGGTCCTTTGGACCGTCACCCTGGTGTCGCTGGTGGTCTGGGGGCGCGGCTTGTTCTGCGGCTGGCTCTGCCCCTATGGCGCGCTACAGGAATTCGCCTACGCCGCCGGGCGCAAGCTTCGGCTGCCCAAAATCCGCGTCCACCCGTGGGACGATGTTCGATTGAAGCGGGTCAAATATCTCCTTCTCGCGCTGATCATCGGCGCTTCGTTCGTGTCCCCGGTGGCCGCCGAATACCTGGTGGAACTGGAACCCTTCAAAACCGCGATCACGCTGATGTTCAACAGCGGCCCGGCGTTCGTGGTCTATGCCGTGTTCTGGCTGGTGCTCGGTGCCTTCCTGTTCAAAGGATTTTGCCGCTATGTCTGCCCGCTGGGCGCGGTGCTGGCGATTTTCGGAAAGTTCCGCCGGCTGGACTGGATCACGCGGCGCTCCGAATGCGGTTCGCCCTGTCAGTTCTGCAAGGCCAAATGCGAATACGGCGCCATCAAGCAGGACGGCCAGATCGACTACGATGAGTGTTTTCAGTGTCTCGATTGCGTGACCATCATCGAAACGCCCAGTCTCTGCGTACCGGAGCGTTTGGCAATGAAGAAAAGGGAGCGGCAAATGGCGTCGGCGGCGCAATGAGCACTCGGGTCCTGACGCGCCGCCGGGTTCTCGGCCTGATGGCCGCCAGCGCGGTGGCGCTGCGTTCGCCCCTTGCCTTTGCCGAGACTCCGTTCACCCGCTGGCGCGGCACCGCGCTCGGCGCCGACGCCGAGCTCACTATCCGCGACCCCGACCAGAAAAGAGCCCGGCGCGCCATTACGGATTGCATCGCAGAGATCGACCGCGTCGAAAGCGTGTTCAGCCTGTATCGGCCGGCCTCGTCGCTCACCACGCTAAACGCGGTGGGCAGCCTTGACCACCCGCCTGCCGACCTGGTGCGCGTTCTGAGCCATGCCGCCGATGTTTCCGTCATCAGCGACGGCGCTTTCGACGTCACCGTCCAGCCGCTCTGGGACGTGTTCGCGGGCGGCGCCACGGGTTCGGCGCTAGAGCAGGCGCGATCTCTGATCGGCTGGCAACGGCTCTCCATCGGCCGCGACCGGCTGGCGTTCGACCGACCGGGCATGGCGGCAACGCTGAACGGTATCGCCCAGGGCCATGTCACCGACCGGGTGGCGGAAACGCTGCGCCGGCACGGTTTCGATCATGTTCTGGTCAACCTCGGCGAATTCGCCGCGCTCGGCGACCGGGCCGCAGACGAGCCCTGGCGTATCGGCGTGGGCTGGCCCGACCGCGAGGGACTGGCAACGGTGCTCGGCCTGTCCGACCGGGCGGTCGCCACCTCCAGTCCGCTCGCGACGACATTCGACACCGGAGGCGGCGACAATCACCTGTTCGACCCGCGAACCGGCCGCTCCGCGCGCGGCTGGGCAAGCGTCTCGGTGATCGCCAAAACCGCAGTGCAGGCCGACGCGCTGTCCACCGCCATCGCCGTGGCGCCAAAGGACGCCGCCGAAACGATCCTCGCGGCGGGCGGAGGACTGGAAGCCGTCCTCATCGACGGCGGACAGCGTGTTGTGCGTATCCGCGCTTGAGGCGCTTCTGGAGCGGGACTACGCCGCGGCCGTGATGGAAGCGCGGGGGCGGAAGTTCTCGATGATATGCTGCTCGAGGCGATCGTGGATCGGCGAGCGCGCCTCTTCGGATCGGCGAAGCGCGATCTGATAGCTGGGTAGAGGCGGAAAGCCGTCGTGTTGGTCGAGAATGCGCAGCCCCTCGGTGACGTTGCTGCGCGGCATGGCGCTGACCGCCAGGCCCGCGCGCAGTGCCGCTTCGATGCCCGATAGACTCACGCTGCTATAAGCGAACCGATAGGCGCGGCCCTGCTTGGCGAGCGCGTCGACGGCCCATTGGCGAAAAATGCAGCCGGGTTGAAACAGCGCCAGGGGGACGGGATCCTCCAGATGCACGCAATGGGTTGCCAGCGCCACCCAGACGATCGGCTCCCGCAGCAGAACGATGCCGCGGTCATCCCCGTGGCCATGAGTGACGAGGGCTAAATCGATGGTGTTCTCGGCAAGGCACCCAAGCAAACCCGTCGTCGTGTCGCACACAACCTCCATGTGAACGAGCGGGTGCGTCTCGGCAAATCGGGCGAGAATGGCCGGCAGGAACGCGACGGCATATTCATCCACTGTGCCCAGGGACACCGTTCCCTGAAGCTCGGACTGCACGAAAGCGGCGAGGGCTTCCTGATGCGCCTTGAGGATCCGCCGCGCATGCCCGAGCAGGATTTCGCCGTCCGGGGTCAGGGTCACGGTGCGGCCCTCGCGGACGAACACCTGGCGTTCCAACAGCTCCTCGAGCCGCTTGATCTGCATGCTGACGGCGGACTGGGTACGATGAACGCGTTTGGCCGCGTCCGTAAAGCTGCCGGTGTCGGCAATGGCCACGAAGGTCCGGAGTAGGTCGGGTTCAATGGTGGTTTGCATAAGCCAATCCATAAGAAATTATGATGATTAGTATAAGAACTATTCGTTAGATTGATCAATGGGTTTTCGCGACACTGCGTGATGGACGGTGTTTTGCCGTCAATCCACGAACAAGGAGCGAACCCCATGTTGTACTTCCCGGAAAACATGCCAGAGCCTTATCGCTCCGATGTCGCCCGTGGGCGCTCGGAGCGGGCGAGAGTAATCTCGACGGTGCTGACCGCCGCCGCCAAGGGCGTTTGGAGCGGTGCCCGATGGACGGCTCGTGCCCTGGCGTGGGCAGGCCGCACGGTGATATCCGGAGTAGTGCGGGCTCACCGCCGGCGGACCGCCATCCGTCAACTTTACGCACTGGACAACCGGTTGCTCAAGGATATCGGGATCTCCCGGGACCAGATTCCGGCGGTGGTCGACGGAATGACAAGGCAGCGGCGCGGCGCGGAGACGCCACCGGCCGAGTCTTGTGAAATCGCCAAATTTCCGAGACCGCGAAAAAGCCCCCCTCGCCGGCGAATATGGCGTCGGCGTGCCGCTTAATGAAACGGCGTCAGCACGCCGCTTCCGACGATCCTGGTGGCCTTGAACCATCCCAAGGCCGTCAGGCAATCGGAGGCGTTGGATCCCTCCAGTTCGCGAAATTCTACTGTGCATGGGGTTGATATTCAGTTTTTGATTGTACCCCCCCACCCCCATCAAGGTCAGCGATCACAGTGATGCAACCCGGCCGCCTGCCATCCATCCACTCGGCCGGACTTGAAACCGTCATTCGTCTTGCACTTTGCCCCGTTTCTGGCATCGTATTTTCATGTCGGAATCGGATGGCACGCGCCCGGGCGAAATTGCCGTTGACGGCCCGGTCTCCAGCGATGCGGGCATCACCTTCGTGGGCCGCCTCCGCACGCCGTGGCGCACCCGCGACGAGTGTCCGCGCCAAGGCCGCCTGGATGGTCCTGCGTGCCGGATCGAGGTTTTCGCGCCTTGGGACAAGGCGTTGTCCGGGCTCGACGCTTACGAAATGGTCGAGGTGCTGTACTGGCTGGATCTGTCGCGGCGCGATCTGTTGGTGCAGAACCCCAAATCCGATGGCGTGTTGTATGGCGCCTTTGCCCTTCGCTCGCCGGTCCGGCCCAACCCCATCGGCACCGCGCTGGTCCGGCTTCTGTCCATCGACGGGTCCGTCTTGACGGTCCAAGGGCTCGACTGCGTTGACGGCACGCCGCTCGTGGATCTGAAACCCGACCGCTGCGCCTTCACCCCCAAGGCGCCGCCGAAAGCCGCCGATACATAAAAGCCCGCTCGCCTCATTTGATGGAAGCCGCAGGCTTGTCCGCGAGCGCTACAGCACGAAATCGCCGGCCGTAGCGTCGTTCACCTGGATTTCGAAATCGCTGACAGCGTTGCCATTGAGATCGACCATGACCTCAATTTTGGTGCCAGCGAAAAGGAAATTGACCAATCGCCCACGCATAATCGCTTGCCTCTTGTCTCAGCCAGCATACTTAATACGCAACGTTTGCAAGCCGGGTCGTTGCGAGCCCTTGGGGAGAGGTTTTTGGCGACGGTCAGGGACGTTTAGGGTTAGGGGGAGATCATGATGAGGCGCTTTTTGTTCCCGGCTGTCGCTGCTCTGACGCTTGGCCTTTTCGCCGGTGCGGCGGGGGCCGATCCATGGATGGGTCACCTGGTCCTCCGCGACAATGCGGTGTGGCCGGACGGCCGTTCGGGCAACTACGGAACGGTCAAGTATTTCATAGACGAGAACGCAGGCGAGACGATTCCCATCGAGGTCACGGTGGAAATCTGGGCCGACGGCCAGCCGCCGGGAGCCGTCGAGGCGCAGGTGTTCACCAATCTCAACCGGCGCCAATTCGCCAAGGTTTTCGAGAACGCCGGCGCGGCTGGGCTGAGCGACAGCTACTACGTCACGGTGCCGATGAACCACGTCGGGCAGAATGGCAACAATCACGTGTTCCGCGCCAACCTGAATATCGACAAAGCCGGCGCCTATCGCCTGACCACCCGCTTCCGGATCAATGGCGGACCGTGGCTGTGGCACAATGATTTCGCGCTCGACGGCGTCAAACAGCGTGATCTTGCCGTCGTCGTCTCGCCGGCCAAGGTCCGCGACCTGACGCTGTACGAGATCAACACTTACGTGGTCGAGGCCTTTCCCGGCGGCGGTCCGGCCGAGCGCAGCACGCTTGAGGACTTCACCAACCACGACACCGATGGATATGATCCGTTCAACCTGAATTTCGTCCGTAATACGTTGGGTTTTAACGGTATCTGGCTGATGCCCATTTTCCCGATTACGGCGGAACGCCATGATCCAGGCTCCAACACCGACGTGCCAAACCTGTCGCCCGGCAGTCCTTATTCGACCCGGAATTACTTCGCGGTCAACGGCCTGTTCGATGACACCGGCACCG
Organism: uncultured Rhodospirillales bacterium; assembly: GCA_937127205.1. Lineage (GTDB taxonomy): Bacteria > Pseudomonadota > Alphaproteobacteria > Rhodospirillales > Defluviicoccaceae > CAKZLS01. The sequence continues at coordinate 3,936 of CAKZLS010000525.1, read as the reverse complement.
AAGCCGCCGCCATGAGCGAGTTCCAGCATATGGTCGACCGGGCGGAGGACCTGGATCTCGACGTGTTCATCGACGTGGCGCTCAACCACTCCGGACGCGATACCGTGTTCGGTCAGGGAGGCGCCGATATCGGCATTGTTCCGCAATCGGACGTGGGCGTGCAGATCCGCAACCGGAAGCCGTCGTGGGCCACAAACAACGCCGACTATCGCGCCCATGCAAACGGCCCGCTGGAATGGGCGGTGTTTGCGCCGGCGGACCGGCTCGGCGAGCACCAATGGTACGACGCCGGCTTGGATTGGTTTTTCGGCGATTACTCCTCGCTGGGTCCGAAGCCGGGACGCGGCGACGTGTCGCGGGGCGGCGCCCTGGACGAGCGGGATCTATTGTACACCGATCTCGATCCGGTCGGCGGGTACGACTTCGAAGTGGCCAACGTCTGGACTTACTTCGCCCGCCTGTTGCCCTACTGGCTTGAGAAAACCGACAACAAGCTCGACGGTATCCGGGCCGACTTCGCCCAGGGTCTGCCGCCCCGGGCGTGGGAATACATCATCAACAAGACGCGCCAGCAGAAGTGGGATTTCGTGTTTCTCGCCGAAGTACTTGATCCGGACGAAGTACGCTACCGCGCGAACCGTCACTTCGACATCGTCACCACGGTGGACCACTATCTGTACCGGATCAACGACGTGACCATGGATCAGCTTCGCGGCAGCCTCGAAGGCGAGGCGGGGCTCTACGGCTACAACGCCGCGGTTCTGCACAATGGCACCAGCCATGACGAGCAGGGCAACGGCAAAGTCTGGCTGATGGTGGCGCGCTACGCCGTGGCGGCCGCCAATCATGGCGTACCCATGGTCTACATGGGCCAGCCGCTCGGCATTCCGTACAAAGTGGATTTCCAAAATTCGTGGCAGAACATCAAGAGCTTCTGGGACAACGCCGATCCGGCGGTATTCGCCATGTACCGGCGCATCAACAATGCCCGCGCCGGAAGCGGTGCGCTGCGGTCAACCAATCGCTGGTTTCTCAACAAGCAGTCCGGCGGCGGTTTCAACAACGACATCTTTTCCGTGGCTCGCTGGGAGGGAGACGACGTGGTGCTGGTGTTCGTCAACCTTCGCGACGCCGTCGTCGGGCCAGAGACGTTCGCCATCCCGGATGCCGTGCCGCTGGACGGCAATGCCGGCGTTCGCTATCAGGCGGTCAACCTGCTGGCCGACGACCCCAACGCGCCGCTGTGGCCGGAGCCGCGCACGGCCGCCGACATCAAGGCCAACGGCGTCTTCGTCGGCTTCAACTTCGCCAACGAAACCCAATATCTGCAGCTTCGTCAGGTGCCTTAAGGCAGACGCGCCGCTAGTATCCGCCTAACGGTCAGCCCGCTGGAGCAGGCACGCGCCGAAAACCGAGTGGTTGGAACCTCAAGAAATCAACTCTTTGATGAGGATCCAGGCAATAGCCGCCGGCGCCACGAACCGGAGAATGAACAGCCAAGCCCGGGCAAGCGCCGGCGGCGTGTCGCCATTACCTTTTAACTCAGCGATAGCTCTCGATCCCATCACCCATCCCACGAAGAGAGCGATGAGCAGACCGCCAACCGGCAACATGATTGATGAGGTAACAAAGGCGATCAGATCGAGGAATCCCATGCCGAACAATGTGGCGTCGGACCAAATCCCCATGGACAGCGAAGACGGAATGCCGAGCACGAATGCGGCGACGCCCGTGGCAATGACGATTTGGGTGCGTCCAAATCCGTGTTGGTCCATGAAGTACGCCACCACCGGCTCCATCAGCGACACCGCCGAGGTCAGAGCGGCAATGGACAGCAACACAAAGAACAATGTACCGAAAATCTGGCCTGCGGGCATCTGAGCGAATACCGACGGCAGCGTGACAAACGCCAACCCCGGTCCCGCCCCGGGATCGACACCGAAGGCAAAGACCGCCGGAAACAACACGAGGCCGGCAAGGAGGGCGGCAACGGTGTCGAGCCCCACCACCGAGCTCGCCGATCGGCCGATATTCTGCTTGTGATCAAGATAGGAGCCATAGGTGATCATCGCCCCCAACCCCACCGACAATGAAAAGAACGCCTGGCCAAGGGCGGCCGTGAAGGTGGCGCCGGTGACCTTGGAGAAGTCCGGTGTCACGAAGAAGGTAAAACCCTCCATCGCGCCCGGCAGGGTAAGCGATCGACCCACCAAGGCCACGAGGATCACGAACAACAGAGGCATGAGCACCAGATTGGCGCGCTCGATGCCGCGGCGAATGCCGCCGAGGACCACCACGACAGCCACCACCATGAAGCCGCAGGCGTACAGCAGAGGCTGCATCGGGCTGCTGATAAACGAGCCAAAAACGGCAGCCGGGTCCGCGCCCTGGCCATTTAGCATGCCCGTCGCCATTTTGGCCGCGAAGGCCACGGTCCAACCGGCAACCACCGAATAGAACGACAGGATGAGAAAGCCGGCGAGAATGCCGAGGAACCCGACCAACGGCCAGGCGCGGCCTCGGAGCACGCGAAAGGATCCGACGGGATCTTTCTGAGCGGCGCGGCCGATGATCAGCTCGGCCAGAAGGATGCTGATGCCAATGGTGAAGACGATGGGCAGATAGACCATGACAAAGGCACCGCCGCCGTTCTCTCCGGCCATATACGGAAACTTCCAGACGTTGCCGAGCCCAACGGCCGACCCGGCCGCCGCCATGATGAAGCCGGCTTTGCTGGCCCAATGTTCGCGTTTCTGTGGTTGATCGGACCCGCTGTCCCTCGGCATCGCTTTACCCCTGTTGCTGGATTGGACCGGCAAACTAGAGGGCGTCCGTGAATTTTTCGAGCTATTCTTTCGAATTACGGCGTTTTGCGCGTCGCTATCGACTCCGAGGCCGGTGCCTTATTGGGATTTCGGAAACAAAAACGGCCGGGGCTCGATCAAGAGGGAACGAGCCCCGGCCAAGTTGGCTCCGAGGGATCTCTATTTTCCGGGAAGAACACCGTTCGCGCGGAAATAGTCGCGATATTCCATGTCACACTTGAGCATGTGGCCGACCGTGAGCCGGATCATGAATTCCAATACAGGCCATGCGACGTCGGGCTTGCTACCCCAACCGGCCAGATTGAAGACGTTCTCGCGCACGGTCTCGAACTCGCGCATCAAGGTACGATGCTCGGCCGCGTGCTGCAGCACATACGGGTAGCCGCATCGCACGAGATAATCTTCTTCATGAGAAAAGTGCCGCATGAGGAGAAGTTCCACTTCACGGACCGCGGCCTTGACGTCGTCGGGATCTGTCCCTTCCAACCGCAATGCATGCAAGTCGTTGAGACAGCGAACAAGATTCCGATGCTGGTCGTCTAACTCCTCGTTATCAACAGAGAAATGGTCGGTCCAAGTCAGCAATTCTCCAAAGTTTCTCGATATGTTTTGACGTTGTGTTGGCCGACGCGATCGCCCCCTGCGTCGACGGTTTCCCAGATCCTGCGAGTCCAATACAAGTTGTGGTTCGGCCATGGGTTTTTCCCTTTGTTTGTTCGTTCGTTGCACGTGTCGCCCGGGTGTCGAGGTCCCTGTCTAATAAACGCTTATCTGCATCTTCCCGTGATCTCGACGGACGAGGTTCGGCCTGCCGCAGAAAACATGTCATCTACCAAGCACCTCACAAAATAACCCCCATATGGGGCATGTTTAACATGATGATTTTTGCATTGCTACTCAATTCTTCGTTGTATACCGGCAATGTTCCGCACCTGTGTTTGTTGCGCGCAGGATCGACACTTGGCCCTAGGGGACAAATGAGAAAGGTTGAAGTTTCAGGTAGGAAACGGGGGACGTGGTGCAGTTTGTCTCGCGGCTTGTGGCCTTATACCAACCTTGATACAGACCCATTGTGATCGTGTTTCCCGCATCCTCGGCAGGAGGGGCAACG
>CAKZLS010000524.1 GCA_937127205.1 uncultured Rhodospirillales bacterium | reverse complement strand
TATTGGTAGCGGAGGAGGGACTCGAACCCCCGACACGCGGATTATGATTCCGCTGCTCTAACCAGCTGAGCTACTCCGCCCCCGAAGGACGATTGCGGAGCGCACTATGTCTAAACCGGTGACACGGGTCAAGAGCCGCAGCGGAACCGGCGCTTACTGCCCCTCCACTTCGATGACCAGAGGTGCTGGCGTCGATGCGGCCGCAGCGGGCCGTGGTGCGGGCGGCGACATGGCCGGTGTCGCGGCGCTGACCGCAGAAGCAGGTTTCGCGGAGCCGGCCACAGTGGTCGGTTTTGCAGTACTGGCCGGCACGGCGCTTGTCTCGGCGTCCGGCGCTGGGTCGGCAGTCGACGGCTTTGGTGGATACAGGAGAGTTGGCCGACTATCGGGCGTCGGGCCAGGCACCAGGACCGGCACCGCCTCGAAACTCGGGATAGGCCTGCCTGGCGGCGGCGCATCGAGCCGGGGCGCCGGTGGCGGCTCCGGCCACTCATAGTCGCCGGGTGGCGGACCGTAGTAGTTCACCAGCCGCCTTTCCGCCCCGGGCAATGGCTCCTTGTAGCAATCCGCGTCGCCGATCGTCCGGTAACAGTAGATCGGCGGGTCGTCGAAAACGGCAGCCGCGTAAGGGGTTGCGTGCTCCCGTCCGCCGCATCCGAAAAGCAGGCTAGGACCGAGCGCGCAGACCGCCGTAGACACCGTCAGCCACCAGCGCCCGGCGCGCCCCATGAATTTCGTCATGTCCACCGTCTATCCCCCTGCAACGACAAAATTTACTCATAAGTTGTGGCGCGCAGAGGAAATTCTCTCAAATTTATGCTCGAACGTCAATGACCGTGCGTCCCTGGACCTGGCCCTTCAGGATCTTGCCTGCTTCCACCTGGATTTCGGCAAGCGGGACCACGCTAGTCATGGCCTCCAGCTTATCCATGGGAAGTTCGCGCGCCAACCTCGGCCAGGCGATCATTCGGCGCTCCGTGGGGCAAGTCGCGGAGTCGATGCCGAGCAGGTTGATGCCGCGGAGTAGGAACGGGATCACCGTCGTCTCGAAACCGATACCGCCGGCGTTTCCAACCGAAGCGCAGCTTCCCCAGTAACAGATGCTCGCAAGGACCGAGCCGAGGCTCTTGCCACCCACATTGTCGATGACCCCCGACCATCGTTCGGCCGCCATGGGTCCTTTGGGCGGAGTGTCGAACTCCGTGCGATCGATGACGGTGGTTGCGCCCAGGTCCCGAAGATAAGCATGGGTGTCAGCCCGGCCGGTGGAAGCCGCAACGCGGTATCCGAGATTGGCAAGGATAGCGATGGCTATACTCCCCACCCCGCCGGCCGCTCCGGTAACCAGCACCTCGCCCTTGTTATCCGGTTTGAGACCGTGATCTTCCAGGGCCATGATTGCCAGCATGGCGGTGAACCCGGCCGTTCCGATGGCCATGGCCTGTCGCATGGTCATGCCGTCCGGCAACGGCACCAGCCAGTCGGCCTTGACCCGGGCCTTGGTCGCGTAACCGCCCCAGTGGACCTCGCCAACCCGCCAGCCGGTGAGGATCACTTCGTCGCCCGGTTTGAACCGCGGTGAGTCGGATTGTTCAACGGTACCGACGAAATCGATACCCGGCACATGCGGATACTGCCGGACCAGCCGGCCAATGCCGTTTACGACCATGCCGTCCTTATAGTTGAGATCCGAATAGGCCACCGCGACCGTGACGTCGCCATCGGGAAGAGCAGCGTCTTCGAGCATTTTGATGCTGGAAGTCACTTTCCCGTCGTCCTCGTCCAAAACCAGTGCGGTGAATCCGCTCTCTTGGGTCATCGTCTTATCCTCCCCTGAGTGTTATTTTGTGTCTCTTGGCGCACGGGTCGTCCGTGCTTGTCCTTATTCTTGGAACGAAAACATCTCGGGTCAACGGTTGCCGAGCCTCATGGGCATCCGTTACCCGAACACTCTCGTGCCGTTTATACGTTGATATGGTCGCCCGATTGTTTTTGTTGCCGTGTGCCCGATTGCTTTATATTGCCGTGTGAAAGTGCCGCTATCCGTGTGATCGGGCACTCAGGCCAAGCCGTTTTCAAATGTAACGACGATGTCTTCGCCGCCGGGCCTGTACTGACAGGCAAGTCGGGATTCAGGCGCCACGCGGCCTGCCTCGGCATCTTCGACATCCGCATCCGTCAAGAAAACCATGGAGGTCAGGAGATACTTCTCCTTGTCCGTGAGCGGCGCGAACCCCGTTTTTTCGTCCGAAACCGTCTCCACATTGACGAGGCAGGCGCTGCAATCGCCGCTGTCGCAGTTGAATAGAATGGGCACGCCGTGATCTTGAGCAATGGCCAGAAGGGTTTGCCGGTCTCCGGACGGCACCGGCATGGTTATTGTTTTGTCAACATCGGACGATATAAAACGTATGGTTGCCATCCTGATCGCTGCCTCGCTCCAATAATTCGTGAACCGATAGCAAAGCGTAATGATCGTCAGCGAAAAAGGAAAGGGTCAGCTTTATCCATATCAGCTTTATCCAGCGTCCGGCACCGCGACCAATGCAGAAAAACCCGGCCGCGTGTTTACCGCGGCCGGGTTCAATAGCTTTCGAAGTTTACCGCTTGAAATATGGCCGCCGGACCGGGTAGCGTCGTGCCTAAGCTTGCCGCGTCTTTCGACGCTGCCAGCCCATGATCCCAAAGCCGACAAGCGCGGTCCCAAACAACGGAAACGCCGCCGGGATGGGCGTGGCGACCACGACCACACCGAGGTCATCGTAGTCGGAATCGGGACCTGCGCCCGCGTCATCGAGAAGCAGCAGGACCACATTGGTGGGCGTATCGCTGAGCTCCCACAACACGCCACCGCCGCCGCCTTCCACGAGTTCCAGGTACGCGGCCAAATAATTGATCTGGCCTGAACCCGCCGGGTTGTTGCCGGTGATGTTGCTGACCGACCCATTGTCGAAGGTGCTAGCGAAACTGAAATCAATAAGCCCGGGCAATGCCTGAACGAGATCGAAACCCGGTTGCGCGGTGAAATCCCCGCCCACGGTCTCATCGAGACCGAGCGTCGTGAACGAGCCGCCGCCCGCGGAAAACGTGTTGGTCGCGGAACCGAACGA
>CAKZLS010000523.1 GCA_937127205.1 uncultured Rhodospirillales bacterium | reverse complement strand
CAGCGCCACGACGCCGAAGCGGGTGGGCACGCGCAGTGCCAATCCATCGCGTTCGACCGCCACTTCACCGGTATCCAGCACCGCCGCCAGTCGTGCCACAGTCGCCGCGGGAAGACGTTCCGCCATGGCCAGCATGACGATCCCTCCATCGGCTTCGGCCAGGATCCCGCGCTCGGCCACGGGTTTGCCGGCGCGCAGCGTCGCCGCCAGGTCAAGCCCGCCCAGCAGCCGGCTGTCGGTAATGTGCAGAGGAACGCGACGCACCGCTGCGCCGGGAGCCCTCAGGTCGTTCAGGATCGCCAGCCATCGGTCCCGGGCCGGACCCGCGCACGCGCGAAGCGCGACGCCGGCAGTGCCCACTGGATCCACGGCGAATAGCGCCGCCGCGAGAACGGCGTCCTGCCATGGAGAGGGGCCGGACGAGACGGAGGCGTCATCGCTCGTCACGGTCCGAACACCTCCTGGATGCCTCGCTCCACGCGAACGGTGGAGCCGGCGTCATCGAGCGGGTTGCGTCGGAGACGGTGGCGGAGCGCCGACGGCGCCACCCGGCGAAGATGGATGTCTTCCACCACCGCGTCGTTGTCGATGGCGGCGACGGCCCGGGCGGCGCGCACCAAGGTGAGCTCGCCCCGCAGCCCGTCGGTGCCGAGTTGCATGCACAGTTGTGCGGCGCGCTCGAGGGTACTGTCCGGAACGGTGACGTCCGAAATCCGCTTGCGCCCGGCGACGATACGGCGGCGAAGCTTCTGGTCTTCTTTCTTCCATGCCTCGATGAACGCGTCGGCGCCGCGTTCGAAGGTGTCGCGCCGGCGCACCACCTCAATGCGGGTGGGCATGTCCTCGGGCGTCTTGACCTCAACCGAAAGACCGAAACGGTCGAGAAGCTGCGGCCGCAGTTCACCTTCTTCGGGGTTGCCGCTGCCCACCAGAACGAACCGCGCCGGGTGGCGCACGCTGAGACCTTCGCGTTCCACCACGTTCTCGCCGGAGGCCGCCACGTCCAGCAGCAGGTCCACCAAATGATCCTCCAGCAAATTGGCCTCGTCGATGTACAGAAATCCGCGGTGGGCGCGGGCCAGCAGGCCGGGTTCGAACGCCTTCTCGCCCCGGGTCAGCGCGCGCTCCAAATCTAGGGCGCCGACGACGCGGTCCTCGGTAGCGCCAAGTGGCAGATCGACCACCGGCACGGGCTGCAAATGGCTGGACTTGGCGGTAATTTTGCCGTGTCCCCGGCAGGCCTCGCAAAGGCCGGCCGTGTCATCGGGATCGCAGCCGTAGGGGCAGTCTTTCATCACCCGCATGCGCGGAAGTAGCGCCGCCAGGGCTCGAACCGCGGTGGTTTTACCAGTACCCCGATCGCCGAACACGAGCACACCGCCGATGGTCGGATCCACCGCGCCGATGAGCAGTGCGAGCTTCATCTCGTCCTGGCCGACAATTGCCGAAAAAGGGAAGGGAGCGCCCATCTCAAACCGCCCGTAGCTGCGAAAGCGGGTCCCATTCATCCAAGCGGGCCACGCCGCTGTACAGGATACTGCTTCGTGGACGCTGCCGTAACGCCATACGTTTTGCTCCCCTTCCCGCTGCGCCACCGGCGAGCCCGCGTCCCGGGACTGCCTGATAGCGAACACCTCGACTATCATGTCAAGTTTCGTTGTCATTGCGGGCCGAAAGCTAACAGTGGATCCCGGAAGGTACAAGTGCCAGCGATAGTCCAGCCGGACGCCAAGCGTCTACCGATTTGGCGACACCACAAATCCCGCACTTTTGAGAGCTAATCGCAACAACCCTGTGGATTGCGATCGCGATTCGCATCATATTAGAGGAGAGAAGAATGAAAGATGGTATAATGCGGTCAAACCCACAGGACTTGTTTCTGGCCGGAATTCTTTACGCAAGGGAGAGAGGTTTTCATGTCGGCGACAGTGAGATCGTTAAAGACGAAGGAGGTGCCTCCCGAGATGGCTGCCCGCCCGGCGTCGGAATTGTTGAAGGCGCTGGCCAACGAAAACAGATTGCGCATTCTTTGCGAGCTGCTGGAGGGCGAGCGGTGCGTCAATGAGTTGGAGCGCGTGGTGGGGCTCTCGCAATCGGCGCTGTCGCAGCATCTCGCCAGGCTTCGCCGCGACGAGGTTGTGAAACCCGCCGCGACGGGAAAACCATCTGCTACTCCTTGAACGGCAAGGAGACGGCTATCGTTCTAGAAACCCTTTATCGATTGTTCTCGGACGACGTGGGGTCAAGCGCTCCGTCCGCCCAACTGGCGGCCAAGTCGTCCAGCGAACAGGTATCGTCACCCCGCTGACGGCATTTGCTGCGCGCAACAATGACCTTTCGGCGGGCACTATCTAAAGTGCCGCCTCCTAAATCATTGAAACCCGTCGAGCCCGAGGCGGCGCAGCCCCAACCAAATCATCTCAGTTATCGTCGTCCATATCGGCTTTCAAGTGCCCATCGAAACTTCTGGTGCGCTCCCGCAGGCAGTTGCCGAAAGCCACCATCAGGTTCAGGGTTTGAATCGTTTCCGGCTTGGAGAGGGAGCGGAAAACACCCCACATTCCCTTCGGTGCTTCCGTCCCGTTGCACCAGTCCGCCGCCTCGTAAAGGGAGATTTCCGCATCCTGGGCGAACTGAGCGACGTTCTGGGTGGCCAGGCTGTTCACCATGGTTTCCATGAAACCGTAGAGCCGCTCGACCATCTGGTCGGTCATGGCCGAGCGCGCCGCTTGAACCGTCTCCGCGAGCTCGAACACCGCATCGAGTGAGCCGGTCTGGTGCATCACGGTCAATCCGTCCACCAGCCGGTGTACCGCCGCTCGGGTGTCGTCGTCGTTGAGACGATCGAGCAGTTCGAGGCCGTGCGCGCCGGTGGTCACCAGCCGCTCAACCATGCCATCGTTGAGCGCCTGCGACGCGGCGAGGCCAAGATTGGCCATCTCCATCGCCTCGGGCATGTCTTTCAAGGGCGTATCCATTTTCAGTGCCTCCGCCATGACGGTTACAACAACCCGCCGGCCGACAACCAATACATCCGGTTGTAGGCAAGCTTCGCCCAGTGGACCATCTGTGTGGGTGGTGTCGGTTTCGGTGGGGTTTCGTAATTGAACCAGATGTAGGTTCCGGTGCTCATGCCGGTTTCGATGAAACAAAAGACCTTGCCGTCGTAGCGGCACGCCCAGCGGCCCTCGAGCACCAGGTGGGTGATGTTCTGGACCACCGTATCGGCCTCGAAGTGGGCGGTGGAACCGGCCTTCGAGATGGGAATGTCGGTGGTGTCGCCCACCACGAACACGTTGTCCTTCCCTTCCATCAGAAGAGTTTTGGTGTCGGTGGGGATCCAACCGCTCGGACCCAAACCGGACTCCTCGATAACCGCGGCGCTCTTGTGCGGCGGCACGGTGATCAGGAGATCGTAGGACAATGTTTCCCCCTCTTCCGACGAGATGGTC
>CAKZLS010000522.1 GCA_937127205.1 uncultured Rhodospirillales bacterium | reverse complement strand
CATTGTAGAGGTCAGGGGTTCGATTCCCCTCGGCTCCACCATTATTAAAAAAACCTGCCACGTAAGCGGCAGGTTTTTTTTGATGTATTTGGTTATCCTAGACGATCTGGCGACTCCGCCAGCGGCCAGACAGACTTCACTGTTAGCAATTCGGATCCTGGAGACAGGCTTCGAGCGCTTTTCGTGTGCCAGGGCCGTATTTCCCGTCGATCGTGCCGGTATACTTCCCATGCGTTTTTAGATGGGTTTGCAGGCTCTTGACAGCCGGCTCACCGCCCAGGGAAAATGCTTGCTCGAAGTCGCCGATCGCCCGATTTGCCTCGCCTTTGCGGGCGTATGCCTGCCCCCTCGCCATGTAAGCCTGAGGATTTGGTTTTTGTCCGATGGATTGCGTGAAGTCCTGGATCGCCATATCCACATTCCCCTTGCGTAGATATACGCTTCCACGGTTCACGTATGTCCCTGGGTTGGGCTTGCGGCGGAGAACCTCGCCAAAATCCGTGATCGCCTGATCGTCATTGCCTTTTAGAGCATAGGCTATGCCGCGAAGGTTGTAAGAGAACGCCATCGCCTCTTCGGACGGGGCTCCGCCGTTGATGGCTTTCGTGCACATCTGGATTGCTTGATCGACCTGCTTGGCCTTCAACTGGCCTTCGCACGCCTTTATATCTGCCTCCCATTCCGCATGGGCCGGTGACACCGACCAAAATCCAGCCGCGATAGCTATGCAGACAAAGTGCTTCAAACCAAAATTTCTCATCATATTCGTTGGCCTTAAGAGGCCCCTTTACCAGCGATTTACTTAACATCTAAGAGATCGAGACAACCGATCCGCCAACAACCTAGCAGGAGAGACGTCCGGCGACAAACCCGCTTGTCAGTCAATATTCCTACAAAGCTTCAACATTCTACATAGCGACTGCGTCCGTTCTTGGGAGGGGTGGCGACCGATTTTTCTTCGATTAACCGTTTTCAGCGAATATCGCGTTGGGCTTTCGCCGCCCAACAGGTTCATCATCAATTCGCTGATCGATCCAAGTCATCGATCCAAGTCATCGATCCGAGCCATTGACAAAATGAGGTTTGCAACCACATTTAGCCCGCTGGGCTTGGCATTGTCGGTGCAACGCTCGGTTGGGTGCCAGTTTAGGGCCCAAACACATCGCCCTCGCTCATAAGGAGGAGTTAGCGGTCATGACCCGCATGCAGAGTTTGAACAGCCCCTTGTTACTCGGGTTCGAGCATCTGGAGCGTATTTTGGATCATGTGTCCAAGAGTTCTGCGGAAGGATACCCTCCTTACAATATCGAACAAATCGGGGACAATGGTTTACGAATCACCGTGGCCGTGGCTGGGTTCTCCATGGAGGATTTGGCGGTAACCCTGGAAGACAACCAATTGGTTGTCCGCGGCCGCAAGAACGATGCGGAGGATGACCGGGTTTACTTACATCGCGGCATCGCTTCGCGTCAGTTTCACCGCAGCTTTGTTTTGGCCGAGGGAATAGAAGTCACCGGAGCATCGCTCGACAATGGTTTATTGCAAATAAACCTGGAGCGCAGAGTGCCGGAGCCCGAAATCCGTACAATTCGTATCGATAAGGGGGCCGCGCATAGCGGCAAGGCGTCACGCCGATCTCAAATGATTGGTGTCGACTCTGACGCTTGATGGTTCCCGCGTCATCTTAACAAAGCGGAAACCCGGTGCAGCTACGGTGTGCTAACAGCTTGAAAGATAAAGCCATGGATCAATCCAGTGACAATACCAAAATGAACAGCAAAAGGGGGGCACTGATGGAAGCAGCCCCGCATGACTTTGCCAAGCTTGGGGTCGGTGAGGTCGCGTATGTCAAAAAGGTGGAATTGAACGGTGAACCGGCATTTGCCGTACATGGAGCCGACGGTCAGCGCCTGGTTGTCGCAACCGACCGAGCGGTGGCACTTACCCTTACGCGGCAGAACGATTTGGAGCCGTTCAGCGTCCACTGACACGTTTTGGGCTGCGGTATTTGGTCTCAGGTCTCTGCCCGTGGTCTCAGGCGGCCCAGCTGGCCGTGGTATCCACCAAGAGGGCATAGAGCGCCTCTGAGTCATCGGTTCCCCGCAGCTTTTCGCATGCGCCCTTGTCCCGAAGTAGGCGGGAAACCCGAGCCAGTGCCTTCAGATGATCCGCGCCCGACGACTCGGGGGCCAGCAGCAGAAAAATGAGATCGACCGGTCGATCATCTATGGACTCGAAATCGATCGGATGTTCGAGGCGGGCGAAAATTCCGTGCAGTTTGTCGAGATTCGGCAGCTTGCCGTGCGGAATAGCAATTCCGTTGCCGACACCCGTGGTTCCCAGACGCTCCCGTTTCATCAGAACAGAGAAAACGGCGCGCTCCGGTTGACCGGTAATTGCCGCGGCGCGGCGTGCCAGTTCCTGCAGAGCCTGCTTTTTGCTGCTGGCGCGAAGGTTGGCAACCACGTTATCAGGCTTAATTAGGTCTGCAATTTCCATACTTGTCAGCGACCCTCAAGCGTTTGCCGTATTGGCAGGGTCAATCCACCCGATGTTGCCGTCCGGACGGCGATAGACAACGTTGAGGCCGCCATGGGCACGGTTTCTGAACATTAGCGCCGGAACGTCCGCTAAGTCCATGCGCATTACCGCCTCGCTGACGCTCAACGTCGCGATTTCCGTCGGCAACTCGGCAATGATCGCCGGCTGACCCTCTTCTGGCAACTCCTCCTCGCCCTTTTCCGGGGCGAGTGTGTATTGCTGCGCAGGAATGCTCTCTTCCTGACCGCGACCCTTGTTTTTATCATTGAGCCTTCGCTTGTAGCGCCGCAACTGCTTGGCGATATGCTCCAGCGCCGAGTCAAATGCGGCATAAGCATCATCGGCATTCGAGCGACCCTGAACCAATACGCCTCGAAGCGGATGCACGGAAATGTCGGCTCGAAAAAAATGGGCTTCCCGCGAGATTGTCACGTTGGCGTCGTGTGCTTTCGAAAAGTACTTGGTGACGGCGCTGCCGAGATGATCTTCCACGTGAGAGCGCAAAGCATCACCAACGTCCAGCCGTTTACCCTTGATCGATATGTCCATCTATAAAGACATCCTGACGCAGGGAGCAGAAGGCTACCCCGGTGCGTGTGTCTGGTCTTTGGACGCAAGCGGTTTGCGAGCGGTTTTGCCCCCGTCTTGCGGAGGCGGCGAACTTAGTTGCCCCTCTGGTTTGTGTCAAGTCTCGCTCCCGGAGTATCAACGTCGTTGCGCCTTCTTATCGCGGCGACGCTGGACAGAAGACGCAATTTTCATACTTTCCCGATACTTAGCAACAGTTCGACGCGCAATATCTATCCCCTCTTTCTGAAGGGTCTCAGCCAGTTGATCATCGGACAGTACCTTGTCCGCGCTTTCGCCGTCAATCAACGCCTTAAGTCGGTGACGTACCGATTCCGACGAATGAACTTCTCCGCCGTGCGCGCCACCGATCCCGTGGGTAAAGAAGTATTTCAGCTCAAATATGCCCCTAGGGGTGGCCATGAACTTGTTGGATGTTACCCGGCTGACGGTACTCTCGTGCATCTCAATTTCTTCAGCGACATCTCTCAGGATGAGCGGCTTCAGGGCGTGCACCCCGTGGAGGAAGAATGCTTCCTGCTGGCGAACGATATCCGACGAGACCTTTAGAATGGTGTTGGCGCGCTGATGCAATGTCTTGACCAGCCAGTTTGCCGACTGAAAACATTCGTTGATAAACTGCTTGTCTTCTTTTTGCGACGCCATGCCATTGACGTGCGCATAATAATGGTTGTTCACGAGCAGCCGGGGTAACGCCTCGCTGCTGAGCTCGACGATCCAGCCGCCGCTGGGACGCGGTCGCATGATCACGTCCGGGATGACTGGTTGAGCAACAGTATAATCGAAGGCAAGCGCCGGCTTGGGGTTCAACGATCGAATTTCATCAACCATTCGGCCGATTCCCTTCGATCCCACGCCGCATACGCGTGCCAAGGCCGTCCAGTCCCGCTTGGCCACGAGATCCAGGTTTTCAAGCAATTTGCCCATGGGCTGGTCCAAGAGGCCGCGATCGGCCAGTTGCAGGGCTAAACATTCCGAGAGGGTGCGGGCGAAAACTCCCGGGGGGTCAAATTTCTGGAGTCGAGCAAGCGTCGCCTCGACACGTTCGAGTGGGCAACCAAGGCTTTCGCCAACGTTGCTCAGGTCTTCGTAAAGGTATCCGGTTTCATCCAACAGATCGATAAGGTGGACGCCTATGAGGCGGTCCACAGGGTCGTTCACGTCTACTGTTAGCTGGCCGGTCAGGTGATCACGAAGTGTTGTCTGGGCGGACAGGGTTTCATCAAGACTTCTCTCGTCGACCTCGAAAGACCGGCTGGCGCTTTGTCCGCCATTATCGGCAATGCGCTGTCCGAGAGGACCCATATCGGGACCGCCGTCTCCGCTATCCGTATCGTAGAGGTTCTCGTATGACTCCACGTCGAGCGCGGATTCCGGATCCAGCGGCGTGTTATCGGCAACAGCGGCATCCACCGACCTAAGTTCGCCGTTGTCCTGAGGTGAAGGTGGATCGCGCTCGGCGTCGATTTCGGTAGTGGCGAAGGCGTCCTCGCCCGACTCGTCCTTCTCGAGAAGCGGATTCTCCGCCAATTGCTCTTCTACGTATGCGGTGATTTCCAAGCTGGAAAGCTGCAGCAGTTTGATGGCCTGCTGTAGCTGGGGTGTCATCACAAGCGACTGGGCTTGGCGGAGGTCAAGCCGTGGAGTCAACGCCATGATGAAATCCGCCTAGAGACTGAAACGTTCGCCAAGGTAAACCCGACGCACATCCTCGTTAACCACGATTTCCGATGGGGTTCCTTCGGTCAGCATTCTGCCATCATGGATAATATAGGCTCGGTCGATCACATCCAGGGTTTCTCGAACGTTATGGTCGGTAATGAGAACGCCAATACCGCGATCCTTGAGATGCATGACGAGATTGCGGATGTCGTTAAGCGCTATGGGATCGATTCCGGCGAAGGGTTCATCAAGAAAGATAAAATGGGGATTGGTCGCTAGAGCGCGAGCGATTTCCACCCGGCGTCGCTCGCCGCCCGAGAGCGCTACGGATGGCGTGTGGCGAAGGTGTTCGACGCCAAACTCGTTGAGCAGCGCGTCTAACATTGCTTTCCGCCTCTTCCGCGAACTCTCCGTGACTTCGAGCACGGCGAGAATGTTGTCCTGAACCGAGAGGCCGCGGAAGATGGATGCTTCTTGAGGCAGATAACCGACCCCGAGGCGCGCGCGCCGAAATAGGGGCAGGGGTGTGACGTCCTGGCCGTCAAGCAGGATGCTTCCCTTGTCCGGCGGAACCAGCCCGGTGATCATATAAAAGCACGTTGTCTTTCCGGCTCCGTTGGGCCCAAGCAAGCCGACGACTTCACCGCGTTGGACGGAGAGGCTTACGCCGCTTACAACCGGTCGCTTGCCGTAGGTCTTGCCAATATTTATGGCAAACAGCCCGCGGTCGCCCGCTACTAGCCTGGGTCGGCCACCGGACGTGTCCCCCGGAGAAGCGGTAGATTGTGAACTTACGTCCATCATCCAAGCAATTTGTTGTCCAATAGGTCGGGTCTAATTCTTCTTGGTCGAGTTGGGATGAATCAGTCCGCGGACGCGGGGCGCACCCGGTGAGCCCTGCTTACATCCAAATATCTTACTGACGCCCTTATTCATGTCGACCTCGCCTCGGCAGCCGTTGAGCTGGTTCCGCCCGCGCGTAATCTTAACCGATCCTGTTAGCGTCGCGATACCGGTTTCCATGTTGTAGACCCCTTCGTCCGCCCTCAAGATTTCTTCGGGCGTCGTTACTTTGACGTTTTCGGACGCCTCTATGCGTGTAAGTTCGGTCTTACCTTCGGAATTCTTCGCGAAAAATGCGGTGAGAGTTTCCGCATCGAGCCGATTGTCCTTTTGAACGGCTGACGCATTTCCCCGCGCATAGAGAACTTGTTTCTTCTGCCAGAACTCAAGGTGTCGATCAGCGCGGACTTCAGTATCTTCACTCACTAACCTAAGATTGTCACCGCCACTCAATTGGAGCACGCCCGTTTCCACGTCGTAAACGCCTTTTTCTCCATACGCGGTCTCGGTTGGGGATGCGATCTCGACGTTCCCATCGGCCTCCAGGCGCCAAATTTCGGTGTTTCCGTTACCTCGCTCGCGATAATGGGCGCTCAGCACGTCCGCTCTCACTTGCGTGTCCCCGCGAATTGCCCGAGCATTGCCGCGCGCCAGCACCACCTTTTTATCCCGTTGCCACTCGATACCATTTTCGGCTTCCACTTCTATCGGCGGACTTGCCTGATCACCCTCTTGGCTCAGCGTTTGCGTTTGCGCCGGAGATGTCAGCGATGCCATCACAACGACAAAAACCAACAAGCGGCGGGCGAGCCAAGCGCAGGTCATTTTCGATCGGAAAGGGCATTGGGGTAGATCACCATCCGGGCGCGACCGTCGAAGTGCACCGTTTGGCCTTCATCAATTACCCGGAACCCTTGAGCCTGCATATCCCCGAATGGACTTTGACCTTCCACGGGTTCGGTTCCCGATGCGTTTCCAGTCGCCAAGTCTATAATGGCTTTAGAGGTGGTGAACTGATGCCCCCCGTCATGGAAAAGGCTCACATCTTCCCAAAGTTCTAGGAGCTCGGCCTTCTGATCGTAAATACCTTTCATAGCCGCAAGCGATACCCACTCACCTTCCTTGAGCGTCAGATCGGCTTGAGGGGCTTGCAATCCGACTTTGTCACTTTCGGTAGCCAGGTTGACCACCTGGTCGGCCGTGACCAAAAACGGTCGGCCTTTTAAATCAACACCTTCGTAACGCGCGTTAATGAGCGTCGGCGAGTTGTCTTGTTCATCTTGAAGGGCTGCAAGACTCATGCGGAAACGGTCGACACGCGGCTGAAGTTGTGGCCAGATCACCACGAGACAAACCATAATGACCGCTATCGCGGGCAGCCCATACTTCAACCCGGCAATCAAACGGGAGCGTCTTACCATTCGTGCTCGGCTCAATGCGAGTTGATCGGCCGACGGCGGGCGTCGTGCGACATGGAGTTGTTGCGATTGACTGGAACCTGCTCTGGCATGAGTTGTCGATGCTGATTCCTGTAAAACTGCCACGATCTTTCGGCCTTTATACCACGCCCGCTCGCAGACAATCGTGGACGTGGATAATCCCCACCGGGCGCTTATCATCGACCACGAAGAGGTTGGTGATGCCCAACTCGTTCATGGTGCTGATTGCCTCGACTGCGAGAGCATCTGGACGGATCGTTTTCGGGTCGACGGTCATGACCTCGCCGGCACTGAGGTTTAGCAGATCCGCACTCATATGGCGGCGTAAGTCACCGTCGGTGACCACCCCTGTCAGGCGGTTCTCGCTATCTACGACACCGACACAGCCAAACCGTTTCGCAGTCATCCGGATCAGCGCTTCAGGCATGGTGGCGTCGGGGTCAATCAACGGCAACTCATCGCCGCTGTGCATAAGGCTGGAGACACGCAATAACCGACGGCCCAACTTGCCGCCCGGGTGAAATTGGCGAAAATCATCCGCCGTGAAAGCCTTCCGCTCAAGCAAGGCCACCGCCAGTGCGTCACCGAGTCCGAGCATTACAGTGGTCGAAGTGGTCGGCGCCAAACCCATTGGGCAGGCTTCGGGGGTGCTCGGCAAGACCAGAGCCACATCGGATTCATGGGCGAGAGTACTGTCGGCTCGGCCGGTTATGCCAATAAGTGGAATGCAGAAGCGTCTGGTGTAATTGATGAGGTCCGCTAATTCCGTCGTCTCTCCCGAGTTGGAGAGGGCAACAACCACGTCATCGCTGGTGATCATTCCAAGATCGCCATGGCTTGCTTCCGCGGGGTGCACGAACATCGCCGGCGTGCCGGTTGATGCAAGGGTCGCGGCGATCTTGCACGCAACGTGGCCGCTCTTTCCCATGCCGGTCACAATGACACGATCGGTCATCCGCTCCATCAGTTCGAGCGCGTGGACGAAGGCATCGTCAAGCGATGCCGCAAGAGCTTCCAGTCCCTTGGCCTCAAGCCGCAAAACCCGTTGCCCCAGGCTCAAGCCGCCTGGAGCGTTATCTGTGAGTGACATTGCCGTTGCCTTGCTCACCTTTCCGATCCTTCAGCAAAATTTGTACAGCCGCCGAGGCCTCGACGAAAAATGAGGTCTGTTGGACGTTACCAGCATCTCACCAGCACCTCGCAGCTATCCGTTGGGATATGGGACGTTACAAAATGCGCCGACAGTATGCAGGTGCAAAAAAAAAGGTCAACGGTATCTCAGGACGCCTAATGCGCGAATATGTCGATTTCTTCCCAACCTCTGAGATCGAGCAGAGCCCGCGCCCGCAGAAACCGAAAGCAGTCTTCCGCAAGTTGAGCTCGGCCTTCGCGTTCGAGCATATCGTCAAGCCGTTGTTGAATTCGGTGCAAATAGAGGACGTCGCTGGCAGCGTAGCGCAGTTGATCGGGTGTCAATGCTGCGCCACCCCAGTCGGATGATTGTTGTTCCTTCGAGAGTTCGACGCCAAGGAGCTCCCGGCACAGATCTTTTAAGCCATGCCGGTCCGTATACGTTCGCGCCAGTTTCGAAGCGATTTTCGTGCAATAGACGGGTTCGCAGAGTACGCCCAGGTAGCGGCTAAGCATTGCCACGTCGAAACGCGCGAAGTGGAAAAGTTTGGTCACCGTAGGGTCGGCCAAAAGGGCCGTAAGATTGGGCGCGGAGTAGGTGGCGGATCGATCTGCATTCAAAGGCGGCGCCGGAAACTGGACCAAATGGCAAACGCCATCACCTGCCGACAATTGAACCAAGCACAAGCGATCCCGGTCGGGCTTGAGGCCCATTGTTTCCGTGTCGATGGCGACACTTCCACCAAAATCAAGCCCGTCTGGAAGATCGCCCAAATGGAGTTCGACAGGGTTCGCACTTGATGTCAATGTGATCCGCCTCTAGCGCATGTAAGATAGGATGATGGTGCCCAGGAGAAGACTCGAACTTCCACGACCTTTCGGCCACAGGTACCTGAAACCTGCGCGTCTACCAATTCCGCCACCTGGGCAAAGGGAAAACGGTAACACCACAAGAGAGTGTTTGAAAAACACCTAAATCCCTGTGACCTATCCTGTCAACGAAGATTAAAGTTTTGTCTTCGTACACAATGACAAGGTGGGAGAGATTACCGGTTGGTCCCTTGCTCCGGCATTGTGTTCTATTGAGTGATATTGACGTCGCCCTGCATCTGAGATAATCGCGCCTATGTCGATCGATAACCCGTTCATTCCGCCGCCGCTGATACAAGCCAGAAGGAGATAATTATGAATCGTCGCTTGGTGACCGTGTTCGGCGGCTCGGGATTTGTCGGCCGAAACCTGGTTCAAAGGCTGGCGGAAGACGGATGGACGGTTAGGGTGGCGGTGCGCGATACCGAGGCCGCATTGTTTCTGAAGGTGCTCGGCGGAGCGGGACAGATCGTGCCGATTGCTGCC
>CAKZLS010000521.1 GCA_937127205.1 uncultured Rhodospirillales bacterium | reverse complement strand
GTCGCTTTTTCGGATGTCGCGTACCGCGAGGGATCGATCTATCACGCGATCACCGGTCAGCAGACAGCGATCTTTCTCATATCCATTCTGATGACGACGGTGCTGCTTTTGGGGCTGCTGCGCCGCGAAAAGCATGGCATCGCCAACGTTGGGTTCGAAAGCGTCCTGATTATCGCGATCTACGTAGCGGGCATGGTGATCATGAGCACAATGCCGCAGTAGGCGTGACGGGAGCAAAAGAAACCAGCGGCGCATGTGCTGACGCCGCTGGTCTCTCGACTGATAATCGACCCGGCTTTAGGGCTTTAGGACGTCCAGCCGCCGCGGTGATGGGTTGAGCCGCCGGGTCAAAAGTCGTGTTCGTTACGCAATGCCCAGAAATGACAACACGAACAATACGACGACGACAACGCCGATAATGTAAAAAATACTGTGCATGGTTCCTCTCCTCTAATGGGTTTTTGCATTTTCGGTTGACGATGTTGACCCGGCCCAATGATCAGCGACAAAGGCGCCTCGAGAACCCGCCGACTGGGCCGGACCGGTGGTGGAGTCCCGGCGGGTCTGATGCTCAAGTTCCGAGTTCAACTCGGCCCCCAGACAAACGCAGTAGGCTGAAACGAAAAACCACAGCAGCAAGACCACAACGGCGCCGACGGAGCCGTAGGTTTCGTTGTAGCTGCCGAAATTTTCCACATAGATGGAAAATGCCACAGATCCCGCGAGCCAAAGCGCGGTTGCGACCGCGGCGCCAGGGGTAATCCAGCGGAATTTCGCCGAGGCGCGGCTTGGGCCCCAACGGTAGAGAATGGCAAGTGCCAGGACGGCCAAAGCCGCGATCACCGGCCACCGCATAAGCGATGCCACTTGTTCAAGCGTGCCGCCAAGGTCGATAAAGGCCAGCACCGTTGGGACGCCCGCGATCAGTCCAATCGCGACGGCGACGAAAAGAACGGCCCCTGCCGTGAACAAGAGCGCAGCTATGTTGAGACGGACGAACCCTCGACTTTCGTTTTCTCCATAGGCAATGTTGAGGGCCATGAAAAGTGCCTTGGTCCCTTTAGCGGAGCTCCATACCGCCAGAGCCAAACTGAATAACAAACCGACACCTACGGTGGCATTTTCTCGTGATGCCATGGCGGTAAGCTGACCTTCGAAGAGGTCGAAGGCCCCGACCGGCATGAGACTGCGCAGCGGTGCCACCTGTGCCGCGACCTCCGCGGGGTCCGAAATGAGCCCATATGTCATCACTAACGCCGCCAGAGCCGGAAACAGCGCAAGCAGCGCATAAAACGCAACACCGGCGGCAACGATTGATAGGTTATCGGATGTGATCTGGTCCTTGACTCGTAGCAACACCGTCACCCACCCGCGTTTAGGAATGGCGGTGGGGCTATTGGCGAATTCGCCATGAGAACCCGTGCGATACTGATCCATTGTTTGATTATTCCCGGTCAGTTGTTCTCGTTCGGCACAACCGGCATCGCGACCGAAAACCGCTAAACAGTCCCGAGCGGGCGGTGGGGGTCACGGTGGCTGGCCGCGCTCGGTTCGATGCGACGCTGACCGCCGGGTGGCCACCGACTCGCCGAAACCAACCACGCAAAACCAGCACCAAGCACCAGCGACGGAACGGGGTTGTCTCGCACGGCTCGCCCCATCCCGGTAATGAACCCGGCTCCCCGCCGATTCAGCGATTGGATTGCCCAGTCCACAATGGCCTCGCGCGACATCCAGTCGGTCAAAACGGTTAAATTTTGATCGATGTCAGCGCGTGTGCGCGCGATATCTTGCTCCAATTCTTCGGGGGAACGCAGGCGCCAGTCCGTCATCGCACCTTCTCCATCACCATTTCCCGGTCTTCCCGCATGGCCTTCATGGTTCGTTCGGGCATTAGATTTCCGGCCTTGACCCGTGACTGGCCCTGTTGAATCAAAATGAACGCCACCAGCGCGACGGTGCCGCCAACCAAGAGCGCAGCATAGGTGGGAGCCATAACGTTCGACAGCGCGAGCACTAGCGCTTGTAGAAGGATGATCAGAGCGGAAAAGCCGACGAGCAATCCGACGAGCAGGCTGAGAAATCCAGTCATTGCCTGCGAGAGTTTTTCGGAACTTTCCGCCTGTACGAGTTGCAGTTCTTGACGTAGCAACGTGGTTATACCGGAAAACACGTCTGCCAGCAGTGATTTGATAGGCTGATCTTGGCTTGCCATCGGTTACATCCTCTCACTTGGTTGTCCAATTCCGCGCGGCGCCGGCAAGCGCTTAATGTGCCGTTCGCCCTGCGGCGCTTGAAAAGAATAACGCGTGAAGGCTCTCAGGGTTCCAAAGACCATGCCTGCGCTTCCCGATCGCTCCTGGCCACCGACCGGCCGAAACCTTTCGCGCCAGGACGCGTTGCTGTGGAGTAATTAAGGGAGTAATCAACGTCTATTGCGCGGCTCATGAATTGGGGTCCAACAGCGGGGCGAAAAGAAATCCCGGGAGAGAGAAATTCGTCATGGTGCAACCAATAAGATGGAGCTAACGAAACAGGTTATCGGCGGGTGTTCGAAGCGTTGCTCGGCGTGCCCTTCACCGAGGCAGGGGAATCGGGTGAAGGTTTTATGGAGTGATGAGGCTTGCG
>CAKZLS010000520.1 GCA_937127205.1 uncultured Rhodospirillales bacterium | reverse complement strand
CCTTCCGAGGCCCCCGGCGGCGTTGCGCGCCGCTTGTGATGCTCCAGCATCACGGCGCAACTCGCGCCTGGCCGGATGCCCTCGGAAGACCGTCACAGGGGGTACAGAATTGTGAAAGTCGGTACTCGCACCAATAAATCGATCCGCGTCGACCTTCAGCTTATCGCCGACATGATCGAGCCGGGCTCGCGCGTGCTCGACGTCGGATGCGGCGACGGGGCTCTGCTCGACTATCTGGTAACCTTCAAAGACGTGGACGGCCGCGGCATCGAGCTTAGCAGCGATGGTGTCAACGCTTGCGTCAGCGCCGGCCTGCCCGTCATTCAAGGCGACGCCAACACCGATCTGTTCGATTATCCCGACCATGCTTTCGACTACGTGGTGCTCAGTCAGACCCTCCAGGCCATGCAGGCGCCGAGGGCAACGCTGGAACAACTGGTGCGAATCGGGCGGCGCGCCATCGTGTCGCTGCCCAATTTCGCCCATTGGCGATTGGGTTGGCACATTTGGATGGCCGGCCGCATGCCGGTCAGCGGCAATCTCCCCCATCAATGGTTCGAGACACCGAACATCCATCTGTGCTCGATCCGTGATTTTGTCTCTCTCTGCGACGAACTGGGCATCCGCATCGACCGCAGCGTCGCCCTCGATAGCGACAGCCTTCCGCTGAAATTCAGCCAAAACCTGGCGCTCGCCAATCTGTTTGGCGATCAAGCGGTGTTTCTGCTCAGCGCGTAGCGACCACTGGTTACGAAGCCTTTCTGTGTTCCAGCGCGGTCGCCTGGATCTCGCCATTGGTGATCATATTGCGGACGAACTGAATATGCAGGCGCAGCGCAAAAAGCTGGTCGGCATAGCTCGGCGGCACCTTGACCTTGCCGGCCTCGCCTTGAACCTTGTCGAGATCGGCGACGCACTGCTCTCGCTCCCCGTCGGAGCCGGCGGCGCGAGCGGTGTTTTCAATATCGCGCACGTTGTCGTACCACTTGTAGATCCTTCTGCGGATCTGCCACTGATAGAGCGGCGGCCCGAACTTGAAAAACGGAATTAGAAGCGTCACCAGGGGAATCAACAGGACGATCAGCCGCTGCACCAGGTTGGCGGCCCAGAACGGCAGATACCGCTCGAGGAAGCTCGGTCCCTTTTCATAATACCGGCGGGCTTCGTCGCTGAGCGGAAAATCGACGAAGTGCGGCGACGGAAACTCTCCCGGCGTTGCAAACAGTCCGCCGGAGTTGTGGATCCGTTTCGCCGCCCGCAGCAGCAGCGACTGGATCGCGGGGTGAAGATCTTCCCGGGCCACCAAGGCGGCGGTGGTCGCCAGCATCGTCACGGTTTCCGGCGGAATGTTTCTCCTGAGATCAATAATGCCTTCCGGCAGCGTCACCTCCGAGAGAAAGTCATATAGGCGAGCATAGGCGGCGGCGCGCCCGAAGGGCCGCAACTCGATTTCGGGAGACAGCATCAGTTCCCGTATGGTGCTCGAATCGCCCCCCATGACATAGACGGCGCCGTCTACGTCTCCGCGCAGCAGTGCGCTTGCGGCTTCTTGACCACCTATAAAGACGCGCTCGACCGCTTCCTCGTCCATTCCCTGAGTTGTCAGCACATCGTCGGCCAGGACGGCGCTGCCGCTGCCTTCCTCGCCGATCGCAAGGCGATATCCCCTGAGGTCCCGCGGATTTGGTGCAACCCGGTCCTTGCGGGCAAATACCCAGAGCGCCTCCGGATAAAGGCTGCCCAGCGATACCAGGCCCGGCGCATCCGTCTGGCTACCGATGCCACCCTGCATGAACGCGACGTCGACGCCATCCTGTTCGCTGGTAAGGAGGACCAAGTTAGCCATGGACCCGTTGGTCTCGACCAATTCGACGTCGATCCCATCGGCGGCCAGTGCTTGGCGATACTTTTCGCCCATGGTCGCATACACACCGCCCGGCGAGCCGGTGGCCATGCGGATACTCGAAGGCGGCGCGGGCTTGATGAAATGGGCGGCAACCGCGAACCCGGCGATGACGAGCAAGGCAAACGGTCCGTAGACCTTAAGGGCGTCCCACATGGGTCCTCAATCTCCACAAATGACATATAGACTGGACGGATGGTTCGTTTCGACTTTTAACCGATATGGGGGCACAGGGGGAGAGGATTCACACGCCAATTGTTATCAATCAGCGTACCTTGTCCACTTAGCGGTACGCTGAGCGCGTTTCCTCAGAAGCCACCACCGGTGCGGAATCCGCCGCCTCCCGACCCACCGCGGGGCATGCGCGGCATCCGCGGCCCTCGTCCGCCGCCGCCCAATCCCCTCGGGAACCGGGGCATCCGCATACCGCCGCCGCCAAAGCCGCCGCGCCGGCGAGGCATGCGCCGCCGGTTCATCTGATCTCTCAGGCCGTCGCCGGACAAGGCACCGCCCAACACCTGCCCCAACATCATCGCCAGCATCCCGGCATCGCCAAAGTCCCACGCATCGGTGTCCTGGCCCTTTCGGCGATACTCGCGGCGTACCCGTTCGAGCTCCGCCATGCGCTTGCGTTGCTCCGCTTGCTGTACCTTCTGCTCGTCAACAGCGGCCTTTACGGCCGTGATCTCCATCTCGATGTCCTCGATCCGGTCCACCACCGTGTCGTCCTCCGGAAGCGGCGTGCGCATGGCTTGGCGCTTGAGCTGTTTGAGGTCGTCGCGCTTCAACGCCGCAACGATCATATCGAGCGCCTCGGTGGTCGCGGCGTCGGCGCCGCTGTTGAGTTCCGCGCGCTGCCGCAGAATTTCGGCACGCGTGTTCTCGGCCTTCTCGATGCGCGACTCGACCGCTTCGAGGGACTGCTGCGCATCCGATAAACGCGTGCGGCTCGCGGCGGGCTCGCCCGACTGAAGAGCATCGTGCTCCAATTCATCCAGCCGCTTGGCCTCTTCGTCGGCCTGAGCGCGCTGGCGTTCCGCATGCGCTTTCAGCCGCTTGGGAATCTCGGTCAGCATGGCGCAGTTGGCCCGGGCCTTTTCGAACTCGATCAAGCGCGCGACCCAGCCATCGACGTACCGCGCGATGAAACCGGCTTTGTATTTGGACGTTCCGTACCCTCGATCCCACAGATACATGAACAGGGGATCGTCCTCATAGGGCTTGCCCTTCTCGAGGCGGTCGTTTTCGGCGAACTCCATTTTCTGCTCGGCATGATGGGCGACCTTCTCGGCGTTTTCGGCCGCTGCCATCTGGGTCTTGTAGGCTTCCGTTTCGGCCAGCGCGCTCAAGACGGCATTCTCGGCCGCCTCCAAAACCTCGGTCTTTTCATCGACGTCCCTGCCGAGGGCCGCGCGCTCCCGGGCCAACCGCGCCAATTCCGGCTCCAGTTCGGCGAGTTTGGCGTCGATGGCTGTGAGCGCATTGGATCGTTGGTCGAGCAGGTGCCGCGCCTGCTGCTCCGCCGCCGTCAGGTGGTCGACCGCATCGCTGCCCGCGGCGTCGTTCAGCCGCAATCGTGCAAGCGAGAGATAGGCCGCCGCTTCCTCCTCGCGCAGCTTGACGTAGTGTTGCGTGAGCGCGGCAATTTCCGCGTCGATGGATCCAGCCTCCCGGACGGCCTGTTCGTAAGCGGCGTCCATGGAACCCGATACTTGCTTCCCGCTAAGCATTATCGTGTCACCATTCCAGTATCGTGCCCCCCTCAATCGGGATCGTGTATTCCGGCTGGATGTAGCCTCGGCGCTTCACCCCGACGCGGTTGCTTTGGACGATGCCATCATCCTGCTTGTCGGCCCGTACCCGCTCATATTCGGCTTCGCTCACCCGCATTCCCCACATATCGACCGAGCCGCTCCTACCCTGTTCCTCGCTGGTGACGAGAACCTCCACCGTCTGCCCGGCGGGATCGATGGCCTCGACGATCAGATAATAGTTGCGCGCATTGGGATTGGCGTCGGGAACGCGGTATACACCGCTTTGCTCGCCGGGCCGGGAGACGATCCGGATCACGTACTCTTGCTCCAGCATCTGTCGGAGCCCCTGGAGTTGGGCGACCTTCACCGTCGCCGCCTCGTAGTCCCCGGCCTTGGCGGCCGCAATGCCCTCGGCGACCAGGCGTTCGGCCATGTCGTTCGCGCGGTCCACCTGAGAGACCGCCTTGATACGATCCAGCTCGGCGTCGAACTGTCGCGGCAGTTCCACCGTCAACGCCTCGGTTCGCTCCGCCACCTGGCTTTCCGCCGGGAGTTTCACACCATAATAGTATCCGGCTCCCGCCACCCCGAGCACGACGATACCGATGGCCAGCGCCATCCCTCCCAGCAGATATAGTAAGCCCACGAATGCGGGCAATGT
>CAKZLS010000519.1 GCA_937127205.1 uncultured Rhodospirillales bacterium | reverse complement strand
AGGCCATGAAAAACCTCAACGACGATCTGCAAATGCGCTCCGATTGGTTGTTGCCCGTGTGCACAGGCGGGGAACGCCTGAAGGTGGACGGCCGCAAGGCCCACCCCACCCAGAAGCCCGAATCGTTGCTGCACCGGGTCATTCTCGCCTCGACAGTGGCCGGCGACGTGGTGCTCGATCCGTTCTTCGGCAGTGGAACCACGGGCGCCGTTGCCCGCAAGCTCGGACGCTCGTACATCGGCATCGAGCGGGACCCCGATTATGTCAACATTGCCCGGGAACGGCTGGCCGCAATTCCTGAGCCGAAGGATACCGAAGTGATCAATACCGTTGGAAAGCGCGAGGAACCGCGGATCCCCTTTGGCCGCTTGGTGGAGAGCGGTCTGCTTCCGCCGGGCGCCGTGCTTCGCGATCAGCGGGGCCGCCACACCGCCAAGGTCGCCGCCGACGGCACCATTATCAGCGCCGAACACCGAGGCTCAATTCATCAAGTGGGTGCGCGGGTGCAGAACGCACCCGCCTGCAATGGTTGGCAATTCTGGTATGCCAAGGAAAAGAGCGGCTGGGTGCCCATCGACGTCTACCGCCAGAAGCTTCGCGCCGAGCTACATTGAGGTCGCTCTGTTTCGCGGTTCCTCGTCGATAGCGCCGTTGGCTTCGGCAACTCCCGCCGCGACGGCGGCTTGCGAGCGCCGGGCTAGTTCCTTGCGGTCGGGAGACGGGCCGACCGGAATGGGTTCGTGGAAACGGACCTCCACCTCCGCGCCCTCGAGCCCGAAGACCCGGAACAGGTGCGGCATCAGGGTCGCGTCGCCGAACCAGCAATAGAGCTCCCTCAACGGCCCATCCAGGCGCGTTCCGTCGGCGTATCTCGGATAGGCCAGCGATACCGGCTGGATGACAATGTCCGCCTCGGGGGGCATTCCCTGAACGATGCCGAACAGCGACGTCTTGAACGGCGCGACACCGCTCCCGTCGGTGCTGGTGCCCTCCGGAAACAGGATCAGGCTTTCACCCGAAAGCAGCCGTGCCTGGATCTCGCCGCGCTGCGCGCCCACGTCCCGGCCGTCCCGCTTGACCAGGATGGCGTTGGTCACTCTGGCGATCGAGCCGAACAGGGGCCAACTGCCAACCTCGCTCTTGGCGATGTACGTCGCATCGACCCGTTCCGACAAGACGGGAATATCGAGATAGGAAACATGATTGCAGACGAACAGCGTGGTTCGAGCCTTGCCGGGATCCCCCAGGGACCGAACGCGGAGGCCGGTGAGCCGGCAGCAGATCTTCGACCAGTTCACCTGGATCGGGCGTTTCCAGCCCCGTAAAGGCCCATTGCACGCCCAGTAAGCCGGAAGCCACAGCGCGTTGACGCCGAGGAAGAGCAGAAGACGCATGATAGCCCGGACGGCCGACGGCTTCATGCTCAACAACTCATGCTTGAGAACGACCGACCCGACGCCGAGCGCACGGTTAGGATACGCCGCGCTCAGCGGTCGCTTTTTCTGCCGGTTTCGAGGAGGATCGCTTGTAATGGCGGTCGTATTTGCTCGCCATCTGGTCGGTCTGGACGATCACGCAGACGTCCGTGGTGTTGAACTGGCGGTCAACCACGGCGCCGTCGCCGACGAAACCACCGAGACGCATGTATCCCTTGATCAGCGGCGGCAGATCGGCGAGCACCGCCTGAACCTCCACTTCCGACTGCGGCAGTCTCTCCATATTGACGTAGTGCTCGGGCAACGCGCGGGGCCGGATCGGTTCGGGCGCCAGGTGGTAGTGGTGCAGGTAGGAAAGCGCCCGGTCCATGTCTTCGGGGCGGGTGCCCGGAAAGCTCGCGCATCCGAAGAACATGCGAATGTCGTTTTGAAAAACATATGCCGCCAATCCGCGCCACATGATCGGCATGACGCCGCGGCTGCGATAGGATGAGTCCACGCAAGAGCGGCCGACCTCGACGATCTCGTGCGGGTAATTCAGCAGCACCGAGCAGTCGTACTCTTGCTGAGAATAGAAACCGCGGTGTTGCATGGCGACGGAGCGCCGCAGCATCCGGTAGGTGCCGACCACTCCGGGGGTGCCGTTGCCGCGGTTTCGATCGACGACGAGGAGATGGTTGCAAATGTCGTCGAAGGCGTCGAAATCCAGCCGCTTGGCGCGCATTTCGGGCGTGGGCGTCGCCGACATCTCCTCGTAGAAAACGCGGTAACGGAGAGCCTTGGCGGCCTCCACGTCTTCCAGCGTTTCCGCGAGGCGAACTTCAAAGTTGCTAAACTGTATCGGCTCCACGTTTCGTTCCTGTCCCGCGTTTCATGAACCCGCTCAGGGAACCAATCGAGTGGTTTGCGTTCGACATATTGCAAACCCGACGGAGCGCGGCAAGCAAAATTGTCGCGCTCTTATTGCAGCCGCACACAGTGCGCCCTTTCAGAGTGTTCTCGAGGCCGGTTGTTCCCGGCTGTGCCATTTCCGTCGCAAAACCTTCACAAACATCGCACGAAGCGCGGCCGGTGCAGAGGTTGGCGCCGAATCCGTTCAACACCGCGAACAACCCGAGGACCATGCAAAACGAAACTTCGGATGCACTTCCGGGCCTGGAGTTTCGATCCGTCCTTCGCGGTGGCGATGTGCCGGATTACTTCTCCAGTTCCGCGGTCAGCTCGGGAAGCGCCTGGAACAGGTCGGCGACCAAGCCGTAGTCCGCCACCTGGAAGATCGGAGCTTCTTCGTCCTTGTTGATGGCCACGATCACCTTGCTGTCCTTCATGCCGGCCAGGTGCTGGATGGCGCCCGATATACCGACGGCGATGTACAGCTCCGGCGCGACCACCTTGCCGGTCGGGCCCACCTGGTAATCGTTGGGCACATAGCCGGCGTCCACCGCCGCCCGCGACGCGCCGACGGCGGCACCAAGCTTGTCGGCAACGGACTCCACCAGGTGGAAATTTTCGCCGCTGCCCATGCCGCGGCCGCCGGAGACCACGACGCTCGCACTGGTCAATTCCGGCCGTTCGCTCTTGGTCAGTTCCTGGCCAACGAAGCTGGAGAGACCCGTATCCTCGGCCGCCGCGACGTCCTCGATCGTTGCGCTGCCACCCTCGGCGGCGGCCGCTTCGAAAGCCGTGCCGCGAACGGTGACCACCTTGACGGCGTCGCTGCTCTCCACCGTCGCCATGGCATTGCCGGCGTAGACCGGGCGGACATAGGTATTCTCGTTCTCGATCCCGCTGATGTCCGACAGCATCGCCACATCCAGAAGCGCGGCCACCCGGGGCATCAGGTTCTTTCCCGACGTCATGGCGGGCGCCAGCAGATGTGAGTAATCACCGGCCAGTCCCACCACCAGCGGCGTCAGGTTCTCCGCCAGCGGGTGGGCGTAAAGCGGCGAGTCGGCCAGCAGGACCTTGGAAACCCCGGCCACCTTGGCGGCCTCCTCGGCAACCGAGCGGCATCCTTCGCCGGCCACCAGAACGGCGACGTCGCCCAGTTGAGCGGCCGCGGTCACCGTGTTCAGGGTTGCGGGTTTAAGTGCCGAGTTATCGTGATCGGCGACGACGAGAACGCTCATCAGATGACCTTTGCCTCATTCCGGAGTTTATCAACCAGTTCCGCGACGGTTTCCACTTTGATTCCAGCCGACCGGGTGGGCGGTTCGCTGACCTTTATCGTCTTCAGCCTGGACGCGATATCGACGCCAAGATCGCCGACCGGTATGGTTTCGATCGGCTTTTTCTTGGCCTTCATGATGTTGGGCAGCGAGGCGTAACGGGGCGTATTCAGCCGCAGGTCGGTGGTAATCACCGCCGGTGTGGACAGCGACAGTGTCTCCAGCCCGCCATCGATTTCCCGGGTGACTTCCGCCTTGCCGTCGGCCAGCTTCACCTCGGACGCGAAGGTTCCCTGCGCCCACCCCAACAGCGCCGCCAGCATCTGGCCGGTCTGATTGGAGTCGTCGTCGATGGCCTGTTTACCGAGGATCACCAGGTCCGGCTGCTCTTTCTCCACCAGCGCCTTGAGCAGCTTGGCGACGGCAAGGGGCTGCAACTCGTCGTCGGACTGTACCAGAACGCCGCGGTCGGCACCCATGGCGAGTGCCGTGCGAATTGTTTCTTGGCTCTGAGCGGCGCCCATGGAGACTGCGACGATCTCCGTCGCGGTGCCGGCTTCCTTCAGCCGGACCGCCTCTTCGACGGCGATTTCATCGAAGGGGTTCATGGACATCTTGACGTTGGCGGTCTCGACGCCCGTGTTGTCCGACTTGACCCGGATTTTCACGTTGTAGTCGATGACGCGTTTCACAGCGACGAGTATTTTCATGGA
>CAKZLS010000518.1 GCA_937127205.1 uncultured Rhodospirillales bacterium | reverse complement strand
GTTTTCCGTTGCGGCGACCGACAAGGACGGAGCCGACTTCCGCGGCAAGGGCCAGTTGCAGTATGTCGGCGAACACTACATGCAGTTCGCGGGTTCGGGGGAGTACTTCATCAAGGCCGGAGCCGATAGTCCCGAGAACTTTCTTGCCTATCATCAGTTCGATGGAACACCCAACAAGCACCAGTATTTGCCGCACGTGGACGATTGGGATAGTGGCGATCCCACATGGCAGTCGGGCGAGGGAAAGGGCATCATCGGCGCGGTCAATTATCTCGGCGAGAAGGGCGTCAATTCCGTTTACTTCCTGACCATGAACGTAAAGGGCGATGGCAAGGATGTGTGGACCTGGACCGACGACGACGATCGCTCGACCTTCGACGTGAGCAAGCTGGCCCAGTGGGAGATTGTTTTCGATCACATGGAGACCCAGGGCATCATGATGCATGTCCTGACCCAGGAAACCGAGAACGACCAACTGCTCAACGGCGGCGACCTCGGCATCGAACGGATGCTCTACTACCGCGAACTCATCGCCCGCTTCGGGCACCACAATGCCATCACCTGGAACCTAGGAGAGGAAAACACCAATACCGACGCTCAGCGGAAAGCCTTCTCCGACTATTTCAAGGAAATCGACCCCTATGACCACCTGGTGGTCGCTCACACCTTTCCCGGCAGCCAGAACAGTGTCTACACGCCGCTCCTCGGCCACCCCACCTTCGACGGCGTCTCGATGCAGGATTCCAATCCACGCAGCGATGTCGCCAAATGGATTGAAGAGTCGGGTGATGCCGGACGTGCCTGGGTCGTCACTTGGGATGAAACCGGACCGGCGAACCGCGGCATTGACCCGGACACCGACGCCAATTTCAGCCCGTCGAACCAAGATGCGTTGCGGGAAAAAATGTGGGGCGTCCTCACCGCGGGAGGAGCCGGGGTCGAGTGGTATTTCGGTTACCAAAATCCTCACAATGACCTGAATCTTGAAGATTTCCGCTCCCGCGACAGCGTCTGGACCTGGACCAGCGCCGCGTCGGATTTCTTCGAAACATACCTGCCGCTCACCCGCATGGAGGAGGCCGACAACGCAACGCCAACCGGCGGGGATTTTGTGTTTGCCGAACTGGGCGAGATCTATGTCATCTATCTACCTGACGGCGGCTCGGCGGATCTCAACCTAAACAACCATGACGGCGACTTCCAAGTCCAATGGTTTGACCCGCGCTCCGGCGGCAACCTTCAAACGGGAACCGTACAAGAGGTATCGGGCGGCGGTTTGGTGAATCTGGGCTTGGCCCCCAATAGTCGAAATAAGGATTGGACGATCCTGGTACAAAAGACGACCAGCGTCGCCGAAACGGTGACCATAAATGGTCTCGAAGATATAGTCCTCGACATCGACGCATCACCCTTCATCCAAACCTTTACAGCAATCGATGGAACCTCAACGCTTTTGTCAGTGGAGATCTTGGATCTTCCGAATACGGGTGTGTTATCCCTGAATGGCCAAGCGGTAGCTAACGGCGCGGTCATTTCGGCAGCTGATCTCAACGATCTAGCCTTCATGCCAGCCGCCGACTTCAATGGCCAGGTCGACGTCGACTGGCAGGGTTACGACAGCAATGGCGCGGCCGAGAGGCCTGGCCGCCTTCTTGTGGACATCGCGAGCGTCAACGACGCGCCTGTCGCCGTGGCGGATAGCGGTTTGATAGCCGGCCTCGGCACCTCGGACTTGACCGACGAGGTTCTGGGCAACGATACGGATGTGGAAGGCGGCCCGCTGACAATTGCAAGCGCCGGTAACGCCGTCGGCGGCAGCGTCAGCGTCGTCAATGGTCGGGTTCTCTTCGAGGCCGACACCGCAGGTCCGGCAAGCTTTACCTATTCCGCCAAGGATAGTCAGGGAGCCGTGTCGGAAACCGTCACCGTCGATCTAATGGTCACCGAGACGCCGCCGGTTCCGGACCTGCTCATTGTATCTCTGGCGAACACGCAGACCGACACGGACATCGTCACGCTTGAGCCGAACATGTTGGTTCTCGCTTCGGACCTGCCCGCCAACCTGACCACCATCACGGCAATCGCCAACTCCGGACATCCTGACGCCGACGCCATCGGCAGCGTCAAGTTGAAGGTTCTCAATGGCGCCTCGAAGGTCGAGAATGTGGAGCCCTTTGCCTTGTTCGGCGATTCTGGCGGCGACTACAGCGGCGGCACAACCTTCAACGCCGGTATCCATACGGTGACCCTAACCGCGTACTCCGGCCAAAATGCTAGCGGCACCGTGCTGGACACGATCACGCAGTCATTTACCGTCGGCGCGGAGCCCGACCCCAACCACCCGCCGATTGCTAGCGACGATACAGCCAGCACCACCGAGGATACCCCAGCACTAATCAATACCGCAGACCTGTTGAGCAATGACAGCGATCCCGATGGCGGCAACCCCACGGTGCTTTCCGTGCAAAATGCCCAGAACGGCAGCGTTACCATGAACGGTAGCACCGCGACGTTCACGCCTGACGTCGATTTCCACGGACAGGGCAGCTTCACCTATACGATCGCCGACGATGATGGTGCGCAGGATACCGCCGAAGTCACCGTCAACGTGGCCGCGGTCAACGATACACCGGTCGCAATCGGTGACGGCGAATTCACCACCAAAGTTGGTGAAGACATATCCATTGCGCTGTCGGAACTGTTGCAGAACGACACGGACGTGGATGGTGATTCCCTCAGCGTGATGGCCGTCGGTAACGCGAGCAACGGCAATGTCGCGATCAATAATAGCGCCGTGGTTTTCACGCCCTCGGTTTCGGGACCAGCGAGCTTCGAGTACACGATCACCGATGGCACCGATAACGATACCGCGACCGTCTCGCTAATCGTGGAAGAGCAAACACCGCCGCCGCCGACTAAGGAGCCCCCCATCGCAGGCGACGATACCATGACCGGCATCGAGGATCAGCCGACTCCAATTACAACCAGCTACCTCCTAAGCAACGACAGTGATCCGGACGGCGGAACACTGAGAGTGGTATCGGTCCAGGAA
>CAKZLS010000517.1 GCA_937127205.1 uncultured Rhodospirillales bacterium | reverse complement strand
GTGCGGGGATGGCTGGCGTGCAGGATGCGGTAGAGCGCCGGGTCGCGCATGTTCATGTTGCCAGACGCCATGTCCACCTTGGCGCGCAGCACCCGGGCACCGTCGGGAAACTCGCCGGCGCGCATGCGACGAAACAGATCCAGGTTCTCGTCTACCGGTCGGTCGCGGTACGGGCTGTTCTTGCCGGGTTCCGTCAGGGTGCCGCGGTACGCGCGCATCTCGTCGGCGGAGAGATCGTCCACATAGGCCTTGCCGGCGCGGATCAATTCCTCGGCCCAAGCGTATAATTGCTCGAAATAATCCGAGGCAAAATATATGTGCTCGCCCCAATCGAACCCCAGCCACAGCACATCGCGTTTGATGGACTCGATAAACTCCAACTCTTCCTTGACCGGGTTGGTGTCATCGAAACGCAGATGACAGCGGCCGCCAAACTCTTGGGCGATACCGAAGTTGAGACAGATGGACTTGGCATGACCGACGTGAAGGTATCCGTTAGGCTCGGGCGGAAACCGGGTGACCACGCTTTGGTGACGGCCCTCGTTCAGGTCCGCGGCGACCACGTCGCGGATGAAATCCCGCCGGCTATCCTCGCTCGCGCGCTCTGCTTCGCTCATTCTGTCCAGCTCCGAAATATGTGCCCCACGGCATGAACCAGGTTTTATAGAAACGCCATCGTCCCGCCACTTCTGTCTGCCAGAAAAGCCGCGACCCGCCAAGAGCTAGTGGCGGGGGAAAAAATCGGGACGATAGGTCACGGACACGAAACAATCAAGGAATTTTTTCCTTATTCAGCGCCTGTGTTTTCAACGACGCATGGCTGTCTCCCGTGGGCGCAGGGTCGGAAAGCGGAATTCGCTATTGCGTCGTTCCGGTTCAGTGTGTACCCAAACACAAGAGATGGAGCCAACGGCCATCGCATTGACATCCTTGCTGTTGAAGATCGATTAAGCTCTCCCAATATCCCCTGTGTAAGCCCTAGATCGTTACGGAGCACGCCTTGGACCGCCAGTTTGCAGAATGGGACCTTTTCCCGGTCGCACTAGTCCTCGGGGTGGTCATGTTGTTGATTCTTACTCTTGATGGCGGCGAAGACGCCGCGGAGCCGGCCAATTCGAACCCGGTCATCGCCCCGGCCGCGCAAACGGAGGGCGGATGAACCATTGCCGGCGGACGCATATTGGCGTGTCGATCATCGCCATGGTGTCCACGGCGGGACTGCTGAGCGCCTGCGCAACCCGGGAACCACCGCCGGATTACAACGCCCCGCCAACGGTGCGTGAATCGCTGGTCCTAGGAGTGGATGCCGAAGATTCTTACTTCTTGAATCGGTATCGCAGGTGCATTCAGTGGAAGTCCGAGCAGATCTGCCGCGAGGAGCCCTACGGCGACGACTCGGGCGGCTTTGAATGAGCTCTACCTGACTGTCCGCTGATTGCCGCGATGGCGCCGTTCCGTTCGATATCTGCAATACAAAGGGATCGCTCGTTGCCATCTCGCGAACGACGAGGACCTGATGACTGATCTGGGTGTTGAAAAGGTTTTCTGGACCGACCCGTACGCGACCACCGTCGACACCAGG
>CAKZLS010000516.1 GCA_937127205.1 uncultured Rhodospirillales bacterium | reverse complement strand
CTATTCCGGAGTTTTATCGGGTTCGGGCGTGTCGGCGGTATCCGCCGTGGCGGTTTGCTCCGGATCAGCGCCATTATCAGGCATATCGGCGTCCTCAGGAAGAATGCCTTTTGCCCTGGCCGATTTTTCGGCTCTTGCTTCGCTGCGTTTCGCTTTTTTGGCGGCTTTCGCACGGTCACGTTCGATACGATCGGCTCGGTAGTTAGGCTTACGTGCCATCATCCCTCGTGTGACGGTAAATGTCCGTCTGTTATCGCGGCTTCGATGACGCGAAAACACCCGTCGTGTCGAAGCGGCTGGGCGGGACCCCCCCCCCTTGGCAACGACCCGCGTTGAACCTTCGCAAATATAACCGGCTCGGGAGCAGACGTTCCCGCTCCCGGCACCGAAATTTTTCAGTACCCGCCGGAGTGCTGCCCCGGCGCCCCCAGCGTTAGTCTAGAACGACCAAGCTTTCGGCAGAGGCTTTCCCGTTCCGTCCCGGCACAAGCTCGAACTGAACCTTTTGGCCCTCACGAAGCGTAGACAGCCCCGCTCGCTCGACCGCCGAGATATGGACAAATGCGTCCTTGGATCCGTCATCAGGTTCGATAAACCCGTAGCCCTTCGTCGGGTTGAACCACTTTACTGTGCCGCTAGCCATAACTGCTCCTCATTTGTATTCAATCAAGCACGACATTCCGCGTGTGCATCGGCGGAGTGCCTGTTTCCGGATAACACGGGCTGATGGGGTAACTAGACTATGCGCCAGAACAGCTAACTAGGTACGCCGACATTAGTGCAACCGTATGCCACTCATAGCCCTTCCCTTCGCCCCTTGCAAGAACAGGAAATGGTTCCGAGGGCTCAATTTACTCCATTTGGTCCATTTGCCCCTGTCAGCGTAAGGAGATAAAGCTTTGAACCGGTATTTTCCTGGTTTCCGGCCATTATGTCGCCGTCTTTGTATGCTCGACGGAACAGTCAACTAAACGAGAAAGGGTCGCTGCGATGAAGAACTGGTTTCTGGCCACGGCGTTTATGACTCTATCTGCAACCGTCGGTTCTCTGGCGTCGTTTCCGGCGGCGGCCGGCACCGCCGATGTGGTTGACGCCGCGGTTACGATGGAAACGTCAACGGGAGATGAGGCCTTCTACAAATTCACCGTCACGGTCCGCCATGCCGATGAGGGTTGGGATCACTATGCCGACGCCTTCGAAGTCGTGAGCCCGGATGGAACCGTTCTCGGTACCCGGGTCCTCGTCCATCCTCACGTAAACGAACAGCCCTTCACCCGCTCGCTGGGCGCTGTCGCCATACCCGAAGGAGTCACGGAAGTCGTCATCCGCGCCCGCGACAGTGTCCACGGTCATGGGGGCAAGACGATAACCCTCGCTATCCCTCAGCGTTAAGATTTCCGTTTTCGCGTGAAGGCGTTGCTGCCTCCATCAGGCTGAAAAGCCGCGGCACACAGATCCTCTTCCATAAAGCCGAAAAACCGCCACGTCTCCCGCATGTGTTCCGGCAAAGGCGCTTCGGCGGAAATGATGCCACCGCCCGGGCGCGGCAGTTCCAGGGCACGAGCGTGCAGATGCAGTTTCCGGCTTAAGTCGGTTCCCGCCAGGAAGGCTCCGGATTCACCATACTTGCCGTCGCCCAGAATGGGCGTTCCCAGCGCCGCGCAATGGGCGCGCAACTGATGGGTCCGGCCGGTGAGCGGCTCCAACGCCATCCACGCCGCCCGGCGGCCCGCACGTTCGATGACACGAAAATCGGTGATCGCCCTCTGCCCGCCGTCCATGTCAGGCGCCATCCGCTCGCCGCCCCGTCCCGGCAGCTTCGCCAGCGCCAGGTCGATGCGCCCCTCCAGCGGCTTCGGCACCCCAACCACGGCGGCCCAGTACAGCTTGCGCACATCCCTTGAGCGAAAAGCCTTGGCAAGGGCCGCCGCCGATCGGGCGTTGCGGGCCAGGACCAGGACGCCGGACGTATCCTTGTCGAGGCGGTGTACCAGCCTGGGCCGCTCGCCGCCAAAACGGAGCGCGTCCAGCATGCCATCAAGGTGCCGGCGAACGCCGGTGCCCCCCTGCACCGCCATGCCGGCGGGTTTATCGAGAATGATGATCTGATCGTCTTGGTGAATCACCCGAGCCAGCAAAGCCTTTGTCTCGGCATCACTGACCGGTGCTGCGGTTCGCTCGGGCGCCGGTGGTCGAACGTCGCCGTCGCCCAGCGGCGGAACCCGAACCGACTGCTCGGCTTCCAGCCGGAAACCCGCCTTTGCGCGACGTCCGTCGACCCGGACGTAGCCCTGGCGGAGCCACTTTTCGAGCCGGCCATGAGTGATTTGGGGATACCGGCGCTTGAACCAGCGGTCGAGCCTCAGACCATCTTCGTCCGCGGCAACACGGACCGTCTCGACGCCGCTCATCGGCGGTGGTCGGGCGTTACCGGACGTGCCGCAGACGGTTCCACTCGCGGGTCATCATGACTGGGCGCCGGAGAGTCCGGCCAATCCAGAAACAGCTCGCTCAGGTCTCGAACCACCACATCGGCGCCGTACCACGTCAGCGCAGCCGCGTCGGCGGCACGGTCGATCCCGACAATACAGCCGGCGCCAGCGGATTTGCCGGCCTGAACGCCCGTGACGCTGTCCTCGAACACCACACTTCGGGCTATCTCGACGTCCAGCAGTTCGGCCGCCTTCTGGTATGTGTCCGGCGCGGGTTTCCCTGCCAAACTCATAGCCGCCGCCTCCCGGCCGCTGACCATGACATCGAACAGGTCCAATAAATCGGCCTTGCGAAGAACCATCTCGCAATTCTTGCTGGCGGATACAACCGCCACTCTTTTGCCGCCCGCGCGGAAGCGGTGGATCATGTCCACGGTGCTATCGAACAATTCCACCCCATGGGCTTCGAGGTGTTCTTTGAACTGGATGTTCTTCCGGTTGCCAAGCCCGCAACACGTGTCCGTATGGGCGCCATCGGACGGCTCGCCGAACGGCAGCGCGATGCCACGTGAAACAAGAAAGTTGCAGACGCCGTCGTAACGGGGTTTGCCATCCATGAAGTTGTGATAGTCAAGCTCGATATCGAAGGCGCGAAACGGAATATTGTTGCGCTCCGAAAACTGCTCCAGAAAATCGTCCATCACGACTTTCCACAGGCTTCCGTGGCTTACCGCCGAGCGGGTGATCACCCCATCCATGTCGAACAGCATGGCGTCATAATCGTCAGCGACCAGCACCTTGGGCTTGCCCCTGCCGCTGGCAGACGATGCGCGGTTTCCGTTGCTTTCGCCGTCCAAACCACGGCTCATCTCGTCACCCTTCTCTTGGCCGGCTTTTCAGCGCCGGAGACAAACTGGAGCAGCATCACGCTCTCAAATACGAGAGAAGCTGCCGAGTCGGTAAAAGGTCGACCGGCCAACTCAATTGTACGTCCACCTTTGGCATGCTTTACAGCCTCCGTCAACGACACCCGTCCGGTATGCAGCGGCGGCGATCGAGGTACTGAGGATGTCCACATCGTATCAGCTTCGGTGTTAACAACTGGTTCCCGCCGCGGCCTCCGGACTGGGGTTTGGCATGAGCACCGCAGCACCGGTAAGTTCGCCGTCCCGCAGCCGGCGGAGTGCCTCGTTTGCCTGATCCATGGAAAAGGTCTCGATCTCCGTTTTCACCGGAACCTTTGGAGCCAGTTCCAGAAATTCCTCGCCGTCGCGGCGCGTGAGGTTGGCTACCGAGATAATCTTCTTCTCCCGCCACAGATCGTCGTAGGGAAAGGCCGGAATATCGCTCATATGGATGCCGCCGCAGACCACAGTCCCTCCGGGACGGATGGCGCGCAGCGCCGCCGGCACCAGCGAGCCCACGGGTGCGAAGATGATGGCGGCGTCCAATTGTTCCGGCGGCATCTGGTCCGAACCGCCCACCCATTCGGCTCCGAGGCGCATTGCAAATGCTTGAGCGGCACTGTCGCCTTTCCGCGTGAAGGCAAACAACCGGCGTCCCTGGAACCGCGCCACCTGGGCGACGATGTGGGCAGCGGCGCCGAAACCGTACACCCCCAATCGCTCGGCGTCCCCGGCCATGACCAGCGAGCGATAGCCGATCAGACCGGCGCACAGCAGCGGCGCCGCCCCCGCGTCGGTGTAGTGGCCATGAATGGGAAAGCAGTAGCGGGCGTCCGCCACGGTGTATTCGGCGTAGCCGCCGTCGATCTGATACCCGGTGAAGCGCGCGTCGGGACAGAGGTTTTCCTGGCCCGAAAGGCAATAGGCGCAGTGTCCGCAGGTCCAGCCGAGCCAGGGAATGCCCACCCGGTCGCCGGGAAAGAGGCGTTCCACCTCCTCGCCGGCTTCCACTACATGGCCGACGATTTCGTGACCGGGAACGATGGGCAGGGCAGGCTCCGTGAGGTCGCCGTCCACCACATGGAGATCGGTGCGGCACACCGCGCAAGCCGACACCCGGACGAGAACCTGTCCCGGGCCGGGCTCGGGGCGGGCAATGGTTCGGTAGCGCAGATCGTGGTGGGGCGCGTCGAGTACCATGGCGTGCATATGCGCCGGTCCGGTCATGGCTATGTTCTCCCTCCCAAATGCGACAGACGCGTCCGGGTGCTGATAATGTCGGGGTCGTATCGCAACTCGATCACCGCCGCTTTTCCCGAGGCCAAGGACCGATCCAAGGCCGGGGCGAATTCATCGGTCCGCGTTACCGTTTCGCCGTGGGCTGAATTGGCACGAGCGAACGCCGCGAAGTCCGGGTTGGTCAGCCCCGTTCCGATCACCCGATGGGGATACGCGCGCTCCTGGTGCATGCGGATGGTGCCGTACATGGCGTTGTTGAACACCAGGATAATCGGTGCCGCGCCGTGATGCATGGCGGTGGCCAGTTCCTGACCGGTCATACCGAACCCGCCGTCGCCGACACACGCGACCACCACACGCCCCGGGTTGAGGATTTTCGCGGCCACCGCAGCGGGCACGCCGTATCCCATGGCGCCGTTGGTCGCGCCCAGCAGCCTGCGTCCCGCCCCGAACCGCAGAAACCGCTGCGTCCAGCCGCTGAAATTGCCGGCGTCGACGGTGACCACGGCGTCCGCCGGCAGGCGGCTTTTAAGCTCCGCCATCACCCGTCCCAGGTCCAGATCGCCCTCGACGCACGGGATTGCCGTATCGGTTTCGTAACTTTTCCGCAAGCCCGCCGCCCAATCGGACCCGTGTCCTGCGTCCACGGGGACGAGCGCGCGGGCCGCCCGGGCGAACTCAGGCATCCCAGCAACGATGGCAAGGTCGGGCTCGAATACCCGGCCCAGCTCGCCCGGTTCCACGTGCACATGAGCCAGTGCCTGACCCGAATTCCCGGGTTCGATCAGGGTATATCCCTGCGTGACGATTTCCCCCAGCCGCGTGCCTACAGCCAGCAGCAGGTCAGCCTCCTTGACGCGGGATACCAGATCCGGATTGGGCGCGATGCCCAGTTCGCCGACGAATCCGGGGTGGTCATTGTCGAAGATGTCATGACGGCGAAAGGCGCAACACGTGGGCAGATTGTTGGCGGACGCGAAAGCGGCAATGTCTGATCGGGCGGGGTCGGTCCAGCCGCTGCCGCCGATCAGCATCATCGGCCGCCGGGCATCGTGGAGCATGCGGTGGAGCCGCTCCATGGACCCCGGGTTCGGCTCCGGCCGTTCTGGGCCCGCAGTGTCCGCGGCCGCCGCCTCGCTGGTGTCGGAAAGAACATCTTCCGGCAATGCCATAACGACAGGTCCCGGGCGGCCGCCGAGGGCGCTCTGGCACGCCTCCGCCATGGCACCGGGCAGCGCGTCGACGGCCTCCACCTGGAGCGCATGCTTAGCCAAGGGCGCGAACATGCGGACGAAATCCACCTCCTGGAAGGCTTCGCGGCCGAGATCCTGCCGCCCCACCTGCCCCACCAAAAGGATCATCGGCGTCGAGTCCTGGAAAGCGGTGTGGACGCCGATGCTGGCGTTGCACGCGCCGGGACCGCGCGTAACCATGCTTACTCCCGGTCGGCCGGTAAGCTTGCCATAGGCCTC
>CAKZLS010000515.1 GCA_937127205.1 uncultured Rhodospirillales bacterium | reverse complement strand
CCAGCGCGGAACCCCCTGGACAGAAAATGCTGCTCAAACTTAATGGTTGCTGCGTCTGGGCGAAAAACTACGCAAAAACGCGATAGTTAATTTCCGGAAAAATATCGTCCATGGCCTCAAGGGCTTCGAGCCGTTCCTCGTCGACGGTGTCAGATGTCACGGCATCCACCAGGTAGTTGAAGCGGGCAAGATGATCGCGGGTTCTGCCATATGCGTAGTCGACGGCCGTGCCGGTTTTCATGATAAAGGCCCAATCCGACGCCTGCGCTAGCAAGAGTGAGCGCGCTGCTTGCTGGAGCGCGCGATACGTTAGTGAGTCCGGCGCGGCTCCGGCGTTATTCCGGACAACCTCTTGCATCCGCCCCGCAGCATCGTGGAGATGGCGATAAATCCAGTCGTTTCCCGGATTGAGCCAGAAATCACTATATCCCTTGTCGCCCCAACTTGACGCAGAAGGTTGAGCACATTGCTGGACGGGATGCCGCTCCAGGTATTCGCTTGGCGTTAAAAGTTCCAAACCTTGCTTGTCGCTCGCCAGTTTTCGGATCACGAAGTTTAGCCACTGCGGGCCCTCGAACCACCAGTGGCCGAACAGTTCGGCATCGTAGAGTGCAACGATCAGTGGTGGTTGGTCCAGCGAGGGCGCGTATCGCTCAATGGCTTCCTTTTGCCGCTTGATGAAATCATCCGCATGCACGGCCGCACGCTCCCGCGCACGAAGCGGCTCATAGGGCTCTTTCTGGTTGGTATCGCCGGTGACGCGGTAGTACTTGAAACCCGTGAAGACTCGGGTTTTGCCATCGAGGATATACGGTTTGATGTAGTCGAAATCCGACTCGAAACCGATGTCCTTGTAAAAATCCCGATACCATGGATCCCCAGGATATCCTTCGTTTGCGCTCCATACCTGACGTCCGGAGGCCGGGTCGCGGCCAAATGCGGCAACCCCATTCGGACAGGCCAACGGGGCCAAGTATCCGTATCGTGGTTTGTCCGAGGCATTCATGATGCCATGCGTTTCAACGAAGAAGTAACTGCCGCCGGCTTCCCGCACGGACTCCTCCAGTCCGGGGAAGTAACCGCATTCCGGAAGCCAAAATCCTGGAAGCGGACGGTTGAAAGCCTGGCGATAGCTCTCGGCGCCCACTTCAAGCTGCGCTTTTACCGCCGCCGGCTGGGTTCGCAAAATCGGCAGGTAGCCGTGAGTGGCCGCCGCCGTGATGATTTCAAGGCAGCCGTCGTCCTGCAGCCGGCCGAACGCCCCAACCAGATCGCGGTGGTACTGGTTTTCGTAGATATCGAGAGTTTCCTGCAACAGCCGCCGGTACATCCGCGCCGCCTCGAGGAGTCGCGGGTCCGCGTGTTCGCGACCAATCTCCTGGTCGCCAAGCCGAGAGAGATGTTCGAGATGCGCGACATAGCGTTTCTGCAGGAAATCATCCTGCAACATCGCCAACAGCGGCGGCGACAGCGACAGCGTGATCCGGAAGTCTACGCCGTCTTTGCGCAGGTTCTCGAACACGCGAAGGAGGGGTATGTAAACCTCGGTAATTGCCTCGAACAGCCATGTTTCTTCAAGAAAGCTCTCGTACTCCGGATGCCGGACAAATGGCAGATGAGCATGCAGCACAATGGCGAGATAGCCCGACGCCATCAGTCCCCACCGCGGTCGGTCGACGGTTCACCGCCGTGCATGAGTGCTTCGACGACCGTGGGATCATTTGGCAGGATATGTCTGATGGAAAAGCTGCCATCGGGCCGGAGCGGGATTTTACGGCCAAACAAGTGAAGGTCCTGCTCGGGATCGGCTTGTCCGAACAGGTGGAGTTCGAAACCACCGGAGCGTCTGAGCCCGTAGCTGGCCGAGGTCAGTGCTTCTTCGAGAACGAGGGGAGGGGGTGCGGCTGGAGAGCCGACGCCCGAATGCGCTTCTGTTCCGGATGGCATCCCTTGGGAGTCGCCCATACCCAGAATATCGTGGCCTTGAGCCGTTTCAGGCAGAAACACAAGCGGGGGCGGCGCATCGTGTCCCGGGCTTGTTGGCTGTGGCGCCAAAGTGCCGGCCTCGGGGTTCT
This sequence comes from uncultured Rhodospirillales bacterium, assembly GCA_937127205.1. Classification (GTDB taxonomy): domain Bacteria; phylum Pseudomonadota; class Alphaproteobacteria; order Rhodospirillales; family Defluviicoccaceae; genus CAKZLS01. The sequence goes on along the minus strand of CAKZLS010000515.1, from coordinate 6,121 downwards.
TCATATCAAGTTGAAGAAAACCGTTCGACCCCTGGGAAGACGCCGGCGGCAGTTCAACCGGATTGGACGCCGCCAGCGTTACAAAGCGGTTATCTGCGGACCGTAGGCCGATTTCCGCTTGGTATCGGCGAGCTTCTCCGAAGACATCCACGTACGACCGGCTCTGAAGTCCGCCGACGTCGGCATCGAACGAAGCGCCTTTCGGCGACCCTGCTCCGTTTTCTTCATGCTCAAAAACGCGCAGAATCATCGATGCCTGGTTGCCGTCGTCGCCAAGCCGGGTTCGGGCCATTTCCATGGCCTCTCGGCTTATGGTCCAGAAAGCGTGTAGGCGGTGTGGGTCTATTTCGATCAGGACCAATTCGGGTTTTTCGGGCGTGCGAACGAAATAGGCCTTAACTTCGTCCGCGACAGTGCGCAAGACCTCGGAGGATAGCGCTCGCGTAATCCGAGGGGCGCCGACCGCGACCTCTGTCGCATGGTCAATATCGCGGGTCAAATTTTCCGCAGGTGCGTGGGGCGGAGGTTTCATACCCTTATCGTCGATCCTCTCACCAAAATGCTTTGTCCCCGTAAACTTTTCCACAGCACATCTCTCCCAACCGGCGGAGCGGATAACCGATGACTCTCCCCCTAAGCTGTCGGAACTTAAGGAAATACACCTTTTCGCCCCGTATCGGCAACCTTCGTTCATTTCCATGTCGAAATACCCGCGTGCTCCCGGAAAGGCGTCGTCCATAGTTTCAACACGGAAGCAGATCGAAAGTTCATGGCCCTTGCGGGATCAGAAGGAAATGGGCAGAAACATTGACCCTCAGGCATTCCTTTGTTGCTCGCGCGGGACGCGGGGGGTAGCATTTTGCTGCACGTGCGAAACCAAAAAGACTGGGGCGGAGACGACCATGAAGGAGATCTTTCACGCGCTGGTGCTCAACATGCATCAGCCGCCAAGCAATCTCGACGAGCTGCTGGAGACCAACGAATGGGAAGTGAAAGAAATCCTGTTCGCCTACGATCGGATGCCGCGGACCTTATGGCCCTACGAAGATATTGCGCGGGTTAATCTCTCATTCTCCGGGACCCTGTTGGAAACGCTGTCGCATCCTGAGTTTCAGCGCAAAGTCTATGGTTCAGTTGACTGCGGGACCCTCTTGTGGGCCCTGCAGAATGAGAAGCTGTTCGAGATCTTGGGCACTGGATACTACCATCCGGTTCTGGCGCTGACGCCGGAAGCGGATTGGGACGAGCACATCAGCCGGTGGCAGACTATCGGACGCAACGTTTTCTGGCGGGATCATTTCAGCGGGTTCTGGCCGCCGGAAATGGGCTTCGACATGAAGGTTATCCCTCATCTGAAGAAGGCCGGCTACCGCTACGTCCTGGTGGACAGCGAGTACGTCGACCCGGTCGACGAGATGTCCTGGCAGGAGCTGCGTTACCGCCCCCACATCGCCGAATACGAAGGCGAGGAAATCATCGTCGTTGTTCGGGATCGCGATCTTTCCGCCGCCCAGCTGGCGGGTATGGAATACAGTTGGTTCTACAACGAAATCCAAGAGCGGACGAAATGGTGCGACTTCCCGCCGCTGGTCACGACCGTCAGTGACGGCGATAATGGCGGATGGTTCCGTAACGTCAATCCGCAGGCCAATTTCTGGTCGTACTTCTATAAAACCGCGCTGGACGAAATTCGCGCGGGTCACTCTTCCATGCGCCCGACGTTCATTAACGAGTATCTGGATCGCTTCGGGGCTCATGGTCGGGTAACCGTTCGTCGCGGCGCTTGGCCGACCGATGAACACCACGGTTGGGACTTCCATCAGTGGCAAGGGTCTCAGACCCAAAGGGATGCCATGACCCGCGTCCACGAGGTCAGCAAAGCGTTCCACGAGGTCAAGGACACGGCGTGGGAGCGGGGGACCCAGGATCCCGAATTTCACAGCCAGTTGGGCCAAGCGCACTGGCGGCTGCTTCGCGCGGAGACGAGTTGCAATTTCTATTGGGGAGAGGCCTGGGTCTATCGAGCCCACCAGGACTTGGATGCCGTCCAATACCATCTCGAAGAGGCCAAAAACCGGCTCGAGTAACCGGGAAAAGCCGCAATCGACCTCATTTTGGGGGAGGCAGCGTCAGCTTTTTACAAGCCAACCATTTGGCACATCGCGATCGACGGAATCAAAGGATAAGCGAGAGCAGCACTTGAGCGGGATGATGGTGTTGATCGCGATTGGGCCGTGATTTCGTAGGCTACCACTTCTGACGCGTACTCTCATAAATGCCGATGTAGTGTTCGCCGGACTGTGCCCACGAGAGATCGTTGGCCATGCCATTCGTCATAAGCCTACGAAACTCTTTCGGATAATCCTTCCATAAACCAATGGCCCGGCTCAGGGCGGACTCCAACCCCAAAAAATCAGCGTCATGGAATACATAACCATTGCGCTCCTCCGGCGGTTTGTCGGAGTTGTCGCGGTCAAACACGGTATCGACAAGGCCGCCAACGGCGCGAACGACAGGGACGCTACCGTAGCGCATGGCGATCATTTGCGTTAGCCCGCAGGGCTCGAATAGGCTTGGCACGATCATCATATCGCACCCGGCATAGATCTGATGAGCAAGCTGTTCGTTAAAGCCGATCTCAAGATGACAGTCTTGGTTTTCGTTCAGGTAGTGTTTGAGGTGGTAGAAGTGATCGTTGATCCCGTCCTCGCCACCAGCGCCCAACAAAACGAACTGTGCACCGTGCTCCAGACAATAAAACATGGCATGCTGGATCAGGTGTACGCCTTTTTGCGCGTCGAGCCGACCTACGTACCCGATTAGCGGCTTGAATTCCTTACGTAACCACATCCGTTCACGCAGACATTCCTTGTTCCCATACTTTTCTTCGATCTGCCAAACGTCGTAGTGGTTTGGAATAAAGCGATCAATCTCCGGATTCCAAACGTCGTAATCGAGCCCATTCAGCACGCCCGTGAATTTGTAATGATGGGTGGCAAGGGTCTGACTGAGACCATGTCCTTGGTCGGTATAGCGCGCTTCCCAGGCGTGGTGCGGAGAGACCGTGGTCACATGATTGGAGTATACAACTCCACCTTTCATCATATTGAGGGCGCCCTGATTGAAGTTGTCCAGGAGCCGGTCGTGATGAAGGTAGTATTCCGGGCGACACAGTCCCGACGCCCATAGAACCGATTCGCCAGTCACGCCTTGATGTTTGAAATTGTGGATTGTGTATACGACCCGCTGGTTCTCCATCCCGAGGCGATTGTAAATTTCGAAAAGGAGAACGGGAACCAAACCCGTTTGCCAGTCGTGACAATGGATAATGTCCGGGCGCTTGTTGGACTGGAGCAGGAATTCCATCGCGGCCTTCGAAAAGAAGGTGAAGCGCATGGAGTCATCATGAAATCCGTAAAAGGATCCGCGATTGAAGAAATTGTCTTGGGAGTGGGGCTCGATGAAAAAGCATTTACGGCCGTGAACGAACCCGAACCATACGGAACACGAGACTGCTCCACCGTACCATGGCACGGAGAGTTCTTCCCAAATCTTATGAAGTCCCCAAATCTCATCGTACCACATGCAGTCGTACTTCGGCAGGATGATCTCGACCGAGTGCCCGCGAACCTCGAGTTCACGGCTCAATCCGAAAACAACATCACCCAACCCTCCGACCTTTGCGACGGGAGCCAATTCCGCAGAGACCATGACTATATACATGCTACACCGTCTCTCGCCTCAACTCCTCGAAATCACCGAGAGCAAGCATGGGCTTTCTCTCAGGTTGATCGGAATAATAACTGTACATGTCGTCCATCCTGCCCGGTTCGGATATAGGTGCTACCCAACCAAGGAATTTGGGCGACGTTTGTGCATCGCAACAATGCTCGCACCCGATGGTCTTACAGCCTTCTGCACCGGAAAGAAAGAGGCCTGTTCCAAAGTCTCTGGCACTGTTTCCGCCGAGACTTTCAACGCCCGGATGTGTCGCCACCGGGATCCATTGGTCCAACCGGCAATTTCGCTTGAGCTGGGTCTGGGATGACCGGATCGTGCCGGTCATCCCGAGCCTAAATCAAGCCGGATCATTGATGATTTGTCTACGATGAAGACACTTCGGTTGCTTTCACGCCCCAGATATCTCGAGCGTATTCTCCGATGGTCCGGTCGGAACTGAAACGTCCCGTTCGCGCAATATTGATCACCGCCTTTTCAGCCCAAAGCTCTTGATCTCGGTACGAGTCATCGACGCGTGACTGAGCGTCAAGGTAGCTTCGGAGGTCGGCCAAAAGCATGTAATAGTCGCCGCCTTCCAACAGATTTGCGACGATCGGGTGGAATACGCCAGGTTCGTCGAGGCTGAAAAAGTCATCGCGGATCAGATCGACTGCGCGGCGAATTTCTTCGTCGGTCATGTAGATTTCGCCGGGATTGTAGTTGCCGCGAAGGGACTCCACCTGCGCGGCCGTCAGACCGAAAATAAAGATGTTCTCGTCGCCGACCTCTTCTTTGATTTCGATGTTGGCGCCATCCAAAGTCCCAATGGTCAGTGCGCCGTTCATAGCGAACTTCATGTTCCCCGTACCCGAAGCCTCCATTCCGGCGGTGGAAATCTGCTCGCTCAGGTCGGCCGCGGGCATGATTTTTTCAGCCAGCGAAACCCGATAGTCGGGAATGAAAATGACCTTGAGCTTGTCCTGCAAGTCCGGATCATAGTTGACGACGGAACCGATCTGATTGATCAGCTTAATGATCAGCTTCGCCATGTGATAGGCTGGCGCCGCCTTGCCTCCGACGATAAAGGTCCGCGGGACAATATCCAGAGACGGGTTGGCCTTCAGACGATTGAACAGAACGATGATATAAAGGGCGAGCAGCAGTTGCCGTTTGTACTCATGAATACGCTTGACCTGGACGTCGAACATTGAGTCCGGAGACACGGTGACATCCAGCGTGCGCTTGATAAAGTCCGCGAGCGCTTCTTTGTTGTCGCGCTTGATCTCTCTGATCTTCTGGCGGAACTTCTTGTCGCCTGCGTGCTTCTCCAGGCCTCTGAGCTGATCCAGATCCGTAATCCAGCCATCCCCGATCTTTTCGCTGATCAGCGCGGCGAGTTTCGGATTGGCCTTCAACAACCACCGACGCGGAGTGACGCCGTTGGTCTTGTTGTTGAACCGCTCAGGATAGAAGTCCGCGAAATCGTGCATCGTTCCTTCCATGAGCAGGCGCGTGTGCAGAGCAGCCACGCCGTTTGTCGAAGAACTGCCCACCACGGACAAATTCGCCATGCGGATCGCTTTCTCCGGCTGCTCCTGAACGATGCTCATGCGCTCGAGGCGATCAAAATCGCCGGGATAGTGAGTGGCGACCTTGCGCAGGAAGTGGCTGTTGATTTCGTAGATGATGTTCAGGTGGCGAGGCAGGAGCCGCTCGAACATGCTGACCGGCCAACGCTCAAGAGCTTCCGGCAGCAGGGTGTGATTGGTGTAACCGGTGGCGTTAACCGTCAATTCCCACGCATGGTCCCAATCAAGATCCTCTTCGTCGAGGAAAATCCGCATCAACTCCGGTACCACCAGGGCCGGATGAGTGTCGTTCATCTGGATGAACACCTTGTCCGGAAAGGCATTCCAGTCACTATTGTCCGATTTGAAGCGGCGAATAATGTCTTGAATGGAGCAGGATACGAAGAAGTACTGTTGCCGCAGCCTCAACTCGCGCCCGGCATATACGCTATCGTTGGGATAAAGGACCTTGGTCAGGTTTTCGGCCATAACCTTGTCTTCGACGGCTTCCACGTACGATCCGCGGCTGAAATCCTGGAAGTCAAAATCTTGCGTGGCTTTTGCTGTCCACAGCCTCAGCGAGTTGACGTTGAACGATCCGTATCCAACGATGGGCGTGTCGTAGGCCATGCCGACGATGGGTCGCGTACCAACCCAATCCCAATGGGTCACACCGTTCGTCCGTCTGGGTTCGGCATGCCCCTCGAACTTGACGGCATAGGAGATGTCGGGGTGGCCAATTTCCCAGGGGTTGCCTGATCTGAGCCAGTTGTCGGGCTCCTCCATCTGCCAGCCATTATCGATGCGCTGCTTGAAGACGCCGTAATCGTATC
>CAKZLS010000514.1 GCA_937127205.1 uncultured Rhodospirillales bacterium | reverse complement strand
ACGGCCTCCCGGTGTCGCCCACCGTGATCGCCGAACGCTCAGCCTTCCCCGAGGCCTTCGAAGCCGGCCGCACGGTGATGGAAACCGACCCCGAAGGCCGCCCCGCCGCCGATATCCAAGCCCTCTGGCACTGGCTCACCGAGGAATCCCAGGTGCTGGCGGCTTAAAGGCAGTCCAGGGCGGATGCCGAGTGAAGTATTCTGTCCTCGTGATTTGGTCGTCGCCGATGTGATGGTCGGTGCGCTGGTCGCGACGCAACGTATTTTGAAGGCCGGGAGCGACGAATAAGCACTCGTTGACCATGATAACCCTATAGATTGTTTTGCGCGAGCGCCAACAACGAATGAATTCCTCAAAGCCGGTGCATTGAGAGGTTACAATGTCTCGTCACAAAACGCTCTGGTTTTGTATAGTCACACGCTGATTTACACTCGCCCACGACCGATCAAATGCAGAGCGCGTTGAAGTTGTGCGATAAGCCTAATCTGGTTTATCAGCCGTTTCGAGATTTCGTCGTTACAAGAGCTGCGGACGTATAACTACCGCATTCACACTCCTTAACTTAAGAGCAAGGTAGTAGGCTTTCGATAGTCTCAACAACACTGGTATCCAGCGGATTAACCTCTGCGGGCCATAAGCCCGCGAAGCGACCAGCACCATCAATCAGATATTTATGGAAGTTCCATGTTGGCGCGGCTCCTTCACCAAGCTCATCGACGACCCAACGATAAAACGGGTGGGCATCTTCGCCAACCACGACGGTTTTCTCCGTTATTATAAATGTGATGCCGTGTTCACGATACAAAGACTGAATTTCATCGTTAAAACTTGGCTCTTGTTCCCCAAAATCGTTGGATGGAACACCGATTACGATCAAGCCCCGTTCTCGATAACGATCCCACAGCTCCTGCAAGGCGCCAAATTGACTAACGAAGCCGCATTTGGACGCCGTGTTAACGACAAGTATTGGTTGCCCTTCAAACCTTCGTAATGAGAGGGTTGGGCCGTCTATCTCGTTAAAAACGAGGGAGTGCGCTGTCGTTTCACATTTTGTGTGTGAATGTGGAGATCGGATAAACACGTTTCTAAGTCCTTTCTTCGCAACGTGTGTGGCGAAGCTGCGTTGTGATTAGAAACGTATGAAATGCAGCTGCACCACTCACTTTATTACCACTATTCTTTACGCACCTTTTCCCAATTTGGGTCACTGGAGGGGTTGCGACCATGCAGAGGTCGACAGCTCTCTGGAGCGTCGTCACCGACGTCTATGATGTTCGGTTCAGTTGGCGCGGCTCATGTGCAAGAAGGGCGACGTGTACCACAAACCGTTGCGCTGGCTTCACGGCAGTAAGCGCCGTGAGCGCCAAAACATTGCGCTCAGGCGTGCTGCAATTCGGGAAGCGTGTCGCGCGGGCGGCCGAAAGCCATGCGTATGCGCGACTTAACAGTACCAACCGGCAGACCCAGACGCTCCGCGATTTCGCTATGGGACAGCCCATGAATGAACGCAAGTTCGATGACCTCCTTGTGCTTGCCTGGCAAGGTCCTGAGCGCTGCACGCACGCGGACGTCCTCTTGGTGTCGTTGGGTGACGGCGAGAGGAGTCGCATCTTCTGAAATTGGCTCGGGCACGTCGGCGAGGTTAGCAAATGCAAATCTTGTCTTGCGTAAGCTGTCGATGCGCAGGTTGCGGGCAATTGTAAATGCCCAGGTGAAGACCGATCCGCGATGCTCGGCATAGAAATGTGCCTTGCGCCACAGGATCACCATCGTCTCCTGCGCAACGTCTTCCGCGCCGGCATTGTCCATGCCCTGGCGAAGCATAAGGGCTTTGATGCGAGGCGCTATGGCTTCGAAAAGAATACGAAAGGCGGCCGTGTCTTTGTCCGTCGCAACGAGACGAAGATGTTCAGCAAGCTCCTTGGGATCTAGGTTCCTCGAGCGCAAGCAGCGCGCATTGTCTGGGCTATAGTGCATATTTTTTTCCAACTCGTTGGAGTAATGCGGATCGCGCAGTCGTTTAGCAATTGCCGATAACACTCTCGCTTATTCGTCGCTGGGGTTCTCGTTCCGAAGCCGTTCCGTCATGTTGGCAAGTTGACCCCGAAAGTTCGAAAGCTCCTGGTTGGTCATTCGGAGCCGCTGTAAGACGACGGCGCGGGCGCGTTTTGCTACGTCTCGATACCCGCGCCCTTTCGTGGTGAGGCGGACTTCAACCCTTCGTTCATCATGATTTGCACGCCGGCGAATCACGGCGCCATCTATCTCAAGCCGTTTCAGCAACGGCGTAAGGGTGCCAGAATCGAGCTGGAGGCGGCGCCCCAGCTGACCGACGGTCAGCCCGTCTTCCTCAAACAGACAAATAAGAACAAGGTACTGTGGATACGTGAGACCGTGGTCTCTCAAAGTCTCCATGTAAACCGACGACATCGCGCGAGCGGCCGCGTGTAAAGCGAAGCAAAGCTGGTCGTCGAGTAACAGCGAGTTTTCTCCATCAGGAATCGTGTCAGCGTGCTTAACCATGTTTAGTTGCCCCGGATGCAGTTTTCCGTGATGCGCTCGCGCTGTCATCAATTGCCGGATCAAACCCACTCTGGGCGGAGAAAAGGTCGATGTCAATTAAATTGTGAATAATTTAATTGTGTACAACTATTCTGACTTCCTCGGTGCCCGTTGATCGCCCGATCGACTCCTGGCCCCCTGATATATCGCCCGAACCGATCGAAGGATTGAATTACTTCGCGATGGGCCGACAGTGACGTTTGGGCGCGCGCTACGCTTAGGTCGGCAACCGAAAGCGGACCAGACGATATCCGGGCAAACGCAATGAATGAGAGGCGGTAACCCAAGGTAAAATAAAACATGAAACGCATTGCCATCCTCAGTTCGGAACGGTTGCCGGCGTTCCGGTTGGCCAGTCACGGCCCCGTCGATAAGCATCTGGAAAAGGACCGGCTGTTCGCCGGCGCGGTGCGGGCGCGGGGGTTGGGCGCGCGATGTGGGCGGTGGAACTCGCAGCATGCGCGGAACGTTTCTGGGCCACGCATTCACGGAGGCTTGGCGTTGCGGCCTCCCGGTGTCGCCCACCGTGATCGCCGAACGTTCGGCCTTCCCCGAAGCCTTCGAAGCCGGCCGTACCGTGATGGAAACCGACCCCGAAGGCCGCCCCGCCGCCGACATTCAAGCGCTCTGGCACTGGCTCACCGAGGAATCCCAGGTGCTGGCGGCTTAGCTTCGCCATCCGGGAAGGCCCCCCCGTGAGGACCGTACCGTTTATCTAGCGAGTTGGAAGCTAGGTCCGCGCAGCTGGGCAACCAGCCGTGTTTGCTTTTGCCCTTTGAAGGCCGCTTTTAGCAAACACCGGAGCAACCCTGCGCTTGCGCGTACCGGCCACACTGCGAGCAGGCGAGCCCGGTCCTTTGGCAGCCTGTGCGACTGGGACCGTTTCGGATCACCATGGCCACGGGTTGACTATGCGACCGAGCCCTTGTTAGCCTTGAGGCCTGCCCGATAAAAGTCAAACGAAGTGAGCGCCGTTCTTCGCCGTTATGGCGCGAGCGGCGACAACTGACATGTCAGGAACAGGAGAGCGGATATGAAGCTGAATGCGGTACAGACAAAGCGGATCGAGGAGGAGTTTGGCGTCGAGACAATCTCCGAAGATCATCCGGTTTACCCCAATCTTAAGGAGACATTCGGCGACCATACCTTCGTCATGGACACCGAAGGCCTGAACATCGTCGAACCCGAATCGTCGGCCGAAGGCGGGAATGGAAAAGTCGTGCGGTTAGCAAGCTGGACGGAGGACCGAACCGCTTTGAAAGTCCACGCACCGCAGTTTCTGCCCGTCATAGTGAAATTGCAGGCCGACGATTAGGATCCGGTCGGCGCACCAGCCGTCGGCGCAACGCAGATCAAAGCGGAGCGCGACATCGGCCGGCGAGGCGGTGCCGGCACAGGAGATCTTGCGCGCGTCAGTCGGATTGCAAACGGGCGCCCTCGATGAACCGGCCATCCACTTTCCAACTACCATACGGTTTTCCAACTACCATACGGTAAAGTGGCGATGATCTCTCCGGCGACAGTCTTGTCATAGCCCTTCGCGATATCGGAAACCGAGCGGCCACCGGAATTACGCCATGCATAAGATGCGTGTAAGATACGCCAATGACCATGGATGGACTGGAACCGGGCCGCGCTCTCATTTTGTTCGACGGCGTTTGCAACATGTGCAACGCATCGGTCCGTTTTGTCGTTGCTCGCGATGGTGACGACCGCTTTCGCTTCGCGCCGCTGCAGAGCGACGTGGGGAAAGAGGTGATGGAGGCGTATGGTCTCCGCGACGATCTCAGCACGTTCTTTTTGATCGACGCCGGGCGGGTGTTCGAGAAATCCGATGCGTGGATGCGCATTATTCGGATGTTGGGATGGCCTTGGAGGATCCTGTCTTGGCTCGCCGTCATCCCCAGGCCTGTGCGCGACGGGGTCTATGATTTCATTGGCCGGCGTCGATACGAGTGGTTCGGCAAGCGGGATCAGTGTCCGGCACCGGATCCCCGCTGGCGGGGAAAGTTTCTTTCGTGAGCAAGGATTTGGTTCGTCGGAGCATGTTCTTTGCGCTGGCCGTCTTCATGCTCGCGGGACCGGCCTATCGTCAGGTTCTGGACGGGGACAATCGCGTATTCCGGAACTGGGTGATGTTTTCGGCAATCGGCGTCGGCCTTGTCGATGCCCGCTTCACCCATCTAACGGAAGACGGCTCCGAGGTCATCTTGAACCATCACGAGCTGTTGGCCGGTCAGTATCGGAAAGTGCGCCGTTCCAACATCTGGCTGATCCGCAATCGCAACGGCGGCGCCGTGGACGTCGCCCGCCGCCTCTGCGCGGTGCTGGATCCGATAACAAGTATTCGAATTGAGTCACGGGTGGCAACACGTCGAGGTTGGGTGACCGATGTCGATGGTGAAATCGTAAACTGCGGTGCGCCGTGAGCAGCGTAACTCCAACATTCAACGTTCTGACATCCGTCCGGCGGCTATGGACCGGTTTCTTGGCTTGGGGGGTGATGAGTGTCGGCTCGAGCCGTTCTTCCGCGCTCATTCGTATCGGTCTCGGATTGATTATCTGGACACGGTTCGCTTACGAGCAATTGCCCTATCGGTACGAACTTGGCTGGCACACCGCCTTTTCCGTGCTGTTCTACGTTTTCACGACCTTGATGATCGTCGGTTACCGAGCCCGCATGACGACTTTTGTTGCGGGCATCTTGACCATGTCCTTTTACTATTACTTCGGCTTGGTCTCGAACTACGAACCGTATACCCACCATCACACCTACATTCTCGGCATCGCGACGGTGCTGTGTGCTCTGACGCCGTCCGACAAGTCGTACTCGTTGGACCGGTGGCTGGCGGTTCGCGCGGCCCGGCGACGTGGAGAGCCACTGCCGCCCGAAGCGGGCAATCTGTGGGGGCTGCGCCTGATCGTCATTCAGTTGACGATGATGTATTTCTGGACCGCGGTCGACAAGGTGCATCCGGGCTTCCTCGAAGGCGACCGATTGGAAGCGCTGTTCATGTACTACTACATCGGCTCCAGCCTCGCCGATTGGGCGGCGTGGTCTTGGGTATTTGCGGTGGCGGCCTGGATCGTGGTGATCCTGGAATTCGCCTTGGCGTTTTTCCTGCCGTTTCGGCGGACCCGGAAGTATTTCGTACTACCCGGACTGGCTCTGCACCTCTGCTTTTATCTGATGCTGCCGGTGTTCACCTACAGCGTTACCGTCATCCTGCTGTACCTCGCTTATTTCGACGCCGATCGGGTCCACCGAATCCTCGACGAGCTTCAGGGTGAGCCGATCGAACGACGATCCGGTTAGCTCCGACGTCGATGGCAAATCAATGATGCGGCGGACACCGGGAAAGCCGATCTCCGTTCGTTCGATCCAAATTATCGGCAAAATTCTACTGTGCATGGGGTTGATATCGACTTTTTGATTGGGACCCCCCCCCTCCCTCCCGTCCCGATGACCGCCACAAATCTCACGGAGACCTGTCCGTTCGCTGTCCGGACCCTAAATCATCGCGCCATCCGCCGGTATCGGTCACCTATCGCAAATGGAGCGCCGGCATCATGACCGCACGCTCGGAATTGGAGAAGATGCTGGCCGAAGAGCTTTACCGCGCGTCGGACCCAGAGTTGACGGCGATGCGGGCACGGGCGCGGCGGCTGTGCCGGCGTTTCGGTGAAACCGACCCCGAAGACCGGGCCGGCCGCGCCGGCCTGCTGGACGAATTGCTGGGATCGGCCGGTGAGGGCCTTTGGATCGAGCCGCCGTTTTTCTGCGACTATGGAACGTACATCCATGCGGGGCGGGGCGTTGAGATCAATGTCAATTGCGTGATCCTGGATTGCGGCTACGTCCGCATCGGTGATCAAACCCTGATCGGGCCCAACGTCACCATTTCGCCGGCCACCCATCCGGTGGACCCGGTGGAGCGGGCAAAGGGTGCGGAGATGGGGTGTCCGGTCGGCATCGGCAGCCGGGTGTGGATCGGCGCCGGGGCGATCATCGGGCCGGGGGTGAGCATCGGTGACGACACCACCATCGGCGCCGGCAGCGTGGTGGTTAAGGACGTACCGGCCCGGGTGGTCGCTGCCGGCAACCCTTGCAGGGTCATTCG
>CAKZLS010000513.1 GCA_937127205.1 uncultured Rhodospirillales bacterium | reverse complement strand
GTCGTCCGACTTCTTGTCGCCGCGCAGCGCAATTTCCTTGGGCGTCAGATGCTGGCGGAATGCCACGGACAGCTTGGCCCGGAGTGGCGTCCCCGCGGGGCTGAACAGCTGGTAGGTGATGTTGAGGCTGGTCAGCATGCATTTGAAGACCATCGGCCCCCAAACCAGCTTCAGGTAATTCGGACTGTGGATATCGCCGTTATAGGAATAGGCGACCTTTTTGAAATTCCCGATTTCGTAGGCGACGTTCTTAACCCCCGGGACCGCACCGGTGGCATCCAGGATAAAGTCGAACTTGATGTCCTGCGGATAGTGGGTGCGGTACTTGGACAAGCTGCCCGCCGTATCGATCCCGCGCGCGTGCGCGAAGCCGGTCCGATGGGCGTGAGAGTAGGTCTCCGGATTGATCTGCAGGCTATACTCGCCGATCTTTCTGCCCAGAGCGTTATCGGAAAAGGCTAAGATTTTCAGTTTCTTGAGCACGGTTCAGCCCTATCGCGATGCGCTGCGGACCAGCGCTGCTCTAATCATTCTCTCGCAATCGGCGAGGATTTGGCGCTTCAACTCCGAGGGGTCATTCAGCGAGTGACGGTCGTCATCTTCGGTGTCTGGTCCAACCACCCTCGCTTTCAGCACCACCTCTCGTATCTCGACCGGCATGGTTCGCCCTCCCTTTTCTGCGGTTCGCCTAGGCGGTGAACATCCCTGACGCGCCGCGCGGTTTATTCACCTCACGTTCGATCCTCGCGAACGCCATTTCCAACGTCTCCATGGCCACCTCGTTGTCCCGCGCCCGGAAAGCGGCGATCTGCCATTTCACCGGCCAGGCCCCGGTTATGGACCAGGTCATCATCGGCTCGGCCTTTTCATTGAGCAGTGAGACACTGATATCCTTAGGCTCAATGGGCCGCGTCAAATCGCTTTCGAGTGTCCCTTTGCACCAATCAAACAGATGTGAGCTGGCGAGCATCAGGCCCCGCTTCATCACCAGGTTGGCGTGCTTAACGGTGCCAGGCAAATGATGCACGAAGCGGTTCTCTCCCCCTTCGGCGAGTTCAACGGTTTTACGCTCCACATCAAGCCCGCTCACTTCCGCGAAGCTGGCGTCCACCGCCCCGGAAGCGCCCGCGACCTTGACTTCGAAGAAGAAGCTGACCGGGGGATAGTAATTCGCCATCCGGATCCGCCGCCGTCTATCCGCCGTTGGCGATGGTCAATTTCTCGTGGGCGATCTCCAGCGTCTCAACTGCAACCTCGTTGCCATCGGATTTCAGATCGGTGCCGGTGATCTTGGTTGGAAACGCATTGGCCAGCGTCCACACCATCGTGGGTTTCGTCTCCTGATCGAGCAAGCTGATGGTGACGGTTTCCCGTTTGATGGTGTTGAGCTGGATTTTTTCGTACCAGGTCCAGAACTTGTTATCGTTGACGAAAACGCCTTTCTTCAGTGTCACGTTGCCGGTCTTGATCAGTCCCGGCATCTTGATGACGTTCCAGCCCTTGGAGTTACCGGCCCGGTATTCGATGGGTTGGGCTTCCGTATCCAGTCCGGTCACTTCCTGGAACGGCAGGTTATCTCCGACACCCGAAATTGTGACGCTGAAGTAGAACTTCGGCAAAGGCCAGACATTGTTCTGCTTTTCGCCGCTTGGTTCGGCCATGGTGCTACTCCCCTATTGCGTTGCTCAGGATGTCTGCATCTTTTGCTGGAACGTTATGACGATGAATTCGGCCGGCCGCACGACGGCGACATGGACCGTGACCCGCATATAGCCGTCCAGGATATCCACCGGAGTCATGGTGGAACCGAGTCCGACCTCAACATTGTAGGCTTCGGCCGGCGTCGCCCCGGCCAGCGCGCCGCTCTTCCACTGGTTGTCGAGGAAATTCTCGATCATGTTCTTGACCGTCAGCCAAGTGGACGCGTCGTTGGCGGCAAACACAAAGGCGTCGGCGGCGAACTTGATGGATTGCTCCAGCATGATCAGCGTCCGGCGCACGTTGATGTAGCGCCAGTCCTGGGAGTTGCCGTCGAGGGTGCGCGCCCCCCATACCAGCACGCCGCGGCCGATAAAGGTGCGGATGGCATTCACCGCCTTGCCGTCCAGCGGCACGTTCAGGTCTTCCTGCTGCTCGGACGAAATGCTCACTGTCGGCGAGACAACGGAGAGCAGGCCGGAATTTGCGGGCGCCTTGAACACACCGATTTGATTGTCAATGCGGGTGTACAGACCGGCGATCCCGGCGCTTGGCGGCATGACGTTGATGGCCTCTTGAAGCTGCACCATCACCTGCTTGTACGTCGGGCTGACCAGAGTCAGTGTCTGGTGGTTGCGGGTGAGCTTAATGGGGTCCGTGTCAGGCCCATCCTTAAGCCCGTCGAGCGCGTCTTTTAGCGCCTGGGCATCGCTGTTGACGTTGTCCTCGATTTCTTTCGCCAGCGCGCCGCGGCTGTCCTT
>CAKZLS010000512.1 GCA_937127205.1 uncultured Rhodospirillales bacterium | reverse complement strand
GCCCACGTTCACCACCGGCATCTACCGGGCGTGGTTCTCTCTTGGCGACCGGGTGGCGGCGGCGCAGCTTTCGACGGTTCTGCTCGGGTTCGTGCTGGTGCTGGTGGTGATGGAACGGTGGAGCCGCGGCGGCGCGCGCTACCATCACACTACCGGCCGCTACAAGCGGCTGCCGAGCTACCGGCTGCGTGGATGGCGGGCCGGCGTGGCGGTCACCCTCTGCTCCATCCCGCTCGTTCTCGGCTTCTTGCTGCCGGCCGCGATCCTGGTGAACATGGCGTTCATCGACGGCGATGCCCAGTTGGGATCGCGCTATCTGGAACTGGCCTGGAACAGCGTTTCCGCCGCCGGCCTGGTGGCCGTCCTCGCCGTTGTCCTTGCCGTTTTCCTTGCCTACAGCGTTCGCCTCCGCCCCACCGCCCTCAGTGTCGGCACCAGCCGCGTCGCTTCGCTGGGGTACGCGGTTCCCGGATCGGTCATCGCCGTCGGCATCCTGATCCCGCTGAGTCTGTTCGACAACGCGCTCGACCAATGGACGCGGACGACCTTCGGCTTCTCCACCGGTCTGCTGCTCACCGGCAGCATCGTCGGGTTGGTCTATGCCTATCTTGTCCGGTTCCTCGCCGTCTCGATGAACACCGTCGACGCCAGCCTCGCCAAGATCACCCCGTCCATGGACGGCGTGGCCCGCACCTTGGGGCTCGGCCCCTTTCGCACGCTGCTCCGGGTGCATATGCCGATCATGTGGGGCGGGCTCTGCACCGCCGGCCTGATCGTCTTCGTGGACGTGATGAAGGAGTTGCCGGCGACGCTGCTGTTGCGGCCCTTCAACTTCGATACCCTTGCCGTTCAGGCCTATAACCTGGCCATCGACGAACGGCTAACGGAGGCCGCCACGCCGTCGCTGGCGATCGTGGCGGCCGGGTTGATCCCCGTCGTTCTGCTATCGCGCGCCATCTCGCGAGCACGGCCGGGCCAATCCGGCGCCGCCGCCGCAGACTGATATGGATTGCTGCAGGGTATCGCCGGATCCCCCTTGAAACACGGCCTGGCCGGCCCGGGATAGTCTTTATTTCCAGCCGGCCCGGTCGAAGACCTTTTGCGCCGTGGGCTGGTTTTCGCCGTAAACCGAGACGTTGACCGTATCGATTTCGAATTCCCCGAGCGACTCGACGGCGGAGCTCGCTTCGACGGTCTCCACTACGGGATACTCGTTGTTGCCGTCGGCGAAGTACCGCTGGGCGGAATTGCTCGCCAGGTACTCGAGGAACTTGATGGCCGCGTCGGGGTGCGGGGCATTCTTGAGGACCCCGGCGCCGGAAATGTTGACGTGGGTGCCGCGGCCGTCCTGGTTGGGAAAGATCAGGCCGATCTTCTCGGCCACCGCGCGATCGGCTTCCTTATCCGAAGTGAGCAGACGCACGGTGTAGTAGGTGTTCGCCACGGCAAGCGCGCATTCGCCGGCGGCTACCGCGCGGATCTGGTCGGTATCTCCGCCCTGCGGATCCCGGGCGAAGTTGGCGACCACGCCCTTGGCCCACTCCTCGGCATCTTTTTCGCCGTGCGCGGCGATGATGGAGCCGAGCAGCGAGAGATTATAGATGTTGGAGCTGGAGCGGATGCAGATCTTGCCTTTCCATTTCGGATCGGCCAGTTCCTCGTAGGTGGCGATCTCTTCCGGCTTGACCATCTCCTTGTTGTAGACGATCACCCGCGCGCGCGTCGAATATCCGAACCAGTGTCCGTCGGGGTGGCGGAGGTTTTCCGGGATGCGCTCCTCCAACACCTCGGACTCCACGGCCTGGAACAGCCCCGCCTGATCGGCGCGCCATAGCTGTCCCGCATCGACGGTAAGAAAGACGTCGGCCGGGCTGTTCTGCCCTTCGGCTTTCATGCGTTCCAGCAGGGCGTCGCCCTTGCCCTCGATGCGATTGATTTTGATCCCCGTGGCCCTGGTGAAGTCTTCGTACAGCGCTTCGTCGGTCTGGTAGTGGCGAGACGAGTACAGGTTCAGCTTGTCCTCAGCGACAGCCGTGCGTGCGTCGCCAACGACCGCGCCGGCCAACATCAAGAACCCCAGTCCCAGCAGAAACTTTTTCATCTTTTTTCCCTTTGGTGTCATGGCGACGGCTCGGTCGCGATGGATTGCCGCCTTCAAATGCAAATGCGACTTATTCTCATTTGTAATCAAGTTCATGCACATTCGCAATGGTTTATCGTTTATACGGTTGGGGGATTTCAGTCTCAGCGGGATCGTGCTGCTCGGGACCGGAGGTGATCTTCGGAATTAGTGTCTCTCGAATTTCTCGGGGCGCAGGATTTCCACCTCCTCGAGATAGGTGATCCCGGAATAATTGGCGAAGTACTTGGCCGCTACGGCATCGGCGATGTCGTGTGCCATTTCGTCGCTGCCGGTAATGACCTCGATCTTCACGTTGCTAAAGGCATCGACCACCGCCGGACGGTCCACCGAGCGCACGCCGCGGCTGCCCTTGCCGCCGGCCGGCACGAGGGTGTAGCCGTTGGCACCTTTTTCTTCGATGATGTTTAGCACCCCCTTGGATATCAACTTTTCGGTGATGATCACAATCTTGGTTGCCTTGCTCGTCATCGCTCTCGCCCCTTTTGCCGCACGATACGCGTTCAGTCCACCGATCCAATGCAGCGATATATATAGGGGCCCCGGAACAATATCGATTGAGATATTCTTGTGCTGGAATTGAGCCGCCGATCTTTGACAGAGGCTCGGCTCGGTCGCTAATCTGAAACCGTGCGTTCCATCCTCAACGCTCTGCACTTGGGGGAGCTTGAAATGACCGATTGCACGGTACCGCCGCCATCGGCGACCACCACGCCGACCTACAAAGCCATCACCACGGACACCGTTTCCAACGCGCTCACCGTCGACCGGTTCACCAATGCCTGCGATCCCACACCGGGCAATGTTGGCGTCTGCCTGAGCGGGGGCGGCTCACGCGCGCTGAGCGCCGGAATGGGGCATCTGCGCGCGCTCGATCATCTCCGGCTCAGCCCCGGCGAACCATCGCTGCTCAGTCAGGTAAAGGCCATCTCCACCGTCTCCGGCGGCTCGTGGCTCGGCGTCAGTTACGACTACCTCACGCACGCGGCCAGCGACGCCGACTTTCTGAACGCATACGTCGCCGACCCCGGCGACCTGGTGCCGAGCAACGGCGCCAGCGTCGGCGTGACTCTGGACCAGTTGCCGCCGGGCAACATGGGCGGACCGGTCACCTCCGACCTGTTCTCGGTGCCGGCGCTGGCGGTGGAGGCTTTCTTGCTGTGGAAGTTCCTCGACACCCCGGCCAATATGCTTTGGCAGGTGCTGATGGGCTTTCATATCCTGAGCCCGCACGGCCTCTATTCGCCGGGCAAAAACACCCTCCCCACCTCGCTGTTCAGCTGGGACGCGGAGACGCTGGAGAAAGACGTCACCGGCCCCAACCCGTCGCTCGCGGGCGAGACCGCTCATTTGAGAGCCAGCGGCTCCCAGCGTGGGCGCAGGCCGTTCATCGTCTGCAACACCGCCATGTTCGTGGACTCAAGCGGCACCCAGTTGCTGGCCCCGGTCCAAGCGACGCCGTTCTTCACCGGCATCGTCGGCTGCCCGGACGGGGTCGATGCCAACGGCCGCATGGTGGGCGGCGGCGGGGTCACATCGTTCGCATTCAACTCGGCGCTCGAGAGCGTCGCCGGCGACGCGGTCACGGTGGCGCAGGCGCGTCAATGGTCGCTCACCGACATCGTCGGCGCATCCAGCGCCGCCTTCGCCGGCCAGCTCGCGCAAATCATCAACGACCCGCTTCTGTTGTGGAATTATGTTCGTGAGTTCGCGACGGCGGTTTGGGACTGGCTCAAGAAACACCTGCCGAGCGCCGCCATGGCCGAGGTGGACGAAGCCCGCATCCGGTCCTTCCTCGAGGCGCCTACGCTCGAAGAAGTTACCGCCGACGCGGCCACCTTCGATCCCGGCGCCATCATTCCCGCCTACGACTATTGGCCCGTGCGCGACGCCAAGCCCGAACCGGGCCTTCGCGCCACCCGTTTCGCCGACGGCGGCAACCTCGAGAACACCGGCATGGCCAGCCTGCTCGCCTACGACGACATCGACGCCGTTATCGCCTGCGTGAACAGCGAGACGGCACTCGCCAGAGGGAAAAAAGGCGTCGTCGATCCCGTCACCGGCAAGAAAATCCCCGGCACCGCGATCATCGTGGATAGCCAGTTACCGCCGCTGTTCGGCTACCGGCCCTATGATGCCGCCCTCGGCTATGTCCCCTTCACTGATGGACAAATTCCCGCCGCCGACATCTTCATGAGCAAGTCGCAGGTGTTCCCCGCGATCGACTTCGCCGCCCTGCTGCGAGGGCTATGGCAAGCCAGCGGCGACGGCACCTTCGCCACGCCAGCCAATTTCTCCCAGCCGCTCCATGTCCTTAAGAACGACTGGTTCGGGGTGACCAAGGAGCGGGATATCACGGTGCTTTGGGTCTACACCAACGCCGTCGGCGACTGGTTCTCGCTGCTTGAGCCGGACGTCAAAAAGCTTGTGTTGTCCGCGCCGAGCTTCCCGCACTACGGCACCCTCAACACCAACCTCAGCGCTACCGAAGTCAATCTCTTGGCCAACCTGACCGCGTGGTGCGTCGCGGACGAGACCAACCGCCAGCCCTTCCTGGATCTGTTCCGTTATACCAACGGTCGTTAGTAATGACACTTTGTGATCGAGTTTCTCGCCTCCTCGGCAGGAGGAGCCGCGCCGGCGATGGGG